>CAZBYM010000291.1:0-5787 GCA_964495745.1 uncultured Chryseobacterium sp.
GCTGGAAAAAATGACTCCAAGCCGTCCACTGACGCATGATCTTTTCAGAAGTTTCGCTGAAACATTCAGTGTAGAAGTCAAGGAAGTTTTGATTTATGATTTGATTGAGGGAATTTTCTTCGCAAAATTACTTTGCGAGAATGGCACAACAGAAGGAGAAATTGACGCGCGTACTTCTGATGCAATTGCGTTAGCGGTTCGATTCAATTGTCCTGTTTATACTTACGAGTTCATTCTTTCGCAAGCTGGAATTGTTCTTGACGAAGAAGCAGAGGCCGGAGCAGAAAGTGGCGAAGGAGAAATTACTCCTGAAGAAGAGGAAGAGTTGTTGGCAGAAGTTACAAGCGGCAGTGATTTTCACCGCAAGACGGAAAAGGAATTGGAAGAGTTGTTGAACAAAGCGTTGGATGAAGAAAACTACGAAAGAGCTTCACGCATTCGTGATGAATTGAATAAGAGAAAGTCGCAATAGTCATCCTTCGACTCCGCTCAGGATGACAAAACGTTTCCAAGCAAAATCATATTGTCGCTCATGAATCTTAAACTGAGACTTACTATAATGAGTTTCCTGCAGTTCTATGTGTGGGGAGCGTGGTTGATTACAATCGGGACATATTGCTTTAACGCTAAAGGCTGGAGTGGCGCGCAGTTCGGTGCAATTTTCTCTACGCTTGCACTTTCCTCTTTGTTCATGCCGGCGATTACAGGAATCATTGCTGACAAGTGGCTCAATGCTGAAAAGTTATATGGCGTGTTGCATATTCTTTACGGATGTGTTCTTTTTTATGTGCCACAAGTAAACGATCCTGATACACTTTACTATGTAATTTTGGCTGCGATGATTTTTTATATGCCAACGATTTCTTTGTCGAATTCGATTGCGTATACAATTCTGAAAAACAACAATCATGATGTTGTGAAAGTGTTTCCACCAATTCGGGTCTGGGGAACAATCGGTTTTATCGTTGCGATGTGGATTACAAATCTTACCGGCAGCAAAGCCAATGCGAACCAATTTGTAATTGCGGCAATAATGGCCATTGTGCTTGGGATTTATTCATTCTCTCTTCCAAAATGTCCGCCTCAAAAATCGATTGCGAAGAATGCTTCACTGATGGAACAGTTAGGACTGAATGCATTTCGTTTGTTTGCGACTTACAAAATGGCTTTGTTTTTTATTTTCTCGATGTTTCTCGGTGCAGCACTACAACTAACCAACATGTATGGTGATTCTTATCTCGATGATTTCAGAAGAATTCCAGAGTATGCAGATTCGCTTGTAGTGAAGTACTCGACAATCATTATGTCGATTTCGCAGATATCAGAAACTGTTTTCATTCTAACGATTCCTTTTTTTCTCAAACGATTTGGTATCAAGCAAGTGATGTTGTTCTCGATGATCGCCTGGGTTCTGCGATTCGCGTTGTTCTCTTACGGAGATCCGGTTGATGGTTTGTGGATGATAATTCTCTCCTGCGTTGTATATGGAATGGCATTTGACTTCTTTAATATTTCCGGTTCTTTGTTTGTGGAAACAACAACAGATTCAAGTATCCGTTCCAGCGCGCAGGGATTGTTTATGATGATGACGAATGGAGTAGGAGCATATCTTGGAAGTACGATCAGCGGGTATGTTATTGACACCTATTATACCTTACCGGAAGGTGAGAAGAACTGGCACGGAATATGGCTTTCATTCGCCATTTACGCACTTGTGATTGCAATTGCATTCGCATTCTTGTTCAAACACAAGCATGAGCCTGAAAAGCTTGTTGAGATCAAGCACTAGTTGTTTAATTTTCCAAGCACGACTTAAACCATACTTCCTGATTGTTCTTCAAAACGAAAGCCGGATCGTTCGAATTTTCCATTCAGAAAATCATAGATAAATGTTTCAGTTTCTTCGAGACAATCAAAAACATCCGAAGCATGATTCGCCATGAAATAAAGATTTTGTACTTCATCATTCCGAAAAGGAGTCATGAGGACATTCTTCACTGAGAATTCACGGACTTCAACATTATCATTGTACACGTGATTGGTTTCTCCGAATGAAGAAATGATTCCCGCACCTAGAATTTTTGTTTGATTGTTCTCTTTCACCAATCCAAATTCTATAGTGAACCAGTAGAGACGTTCGAGTAGAAGAACTACGTCAGGATTGTCATGAAATCGTTGACCAAGTTGACCAAATTTCTGAACGAATCGCGCGCAATCTTCTCTCACAAGAAATGGAATATGCCCGAAAGTATCATGAAACATATCCGGTTCTTCGAGATAATCCAGTTGATCGCGTCGGCGTAACCATGTGCTCGAACAGAATTTCTTCGCAGCAAGAAGATCGAAAAAATCTTTCACCGGAATTATTCCCGGAACAACTTCAATTGTCCAGCCGGTTGTTTTGAGCAGTGATTTGTCTATGTCATCAAAATCCGGAACAGCATTTTCATGAATTGCAGATTCAGGAAGGCATTCCAGATATGGTGACCAGGCTTTATCGATTAGATTTTGTCTTTGGCGGGAGAACAGAATTTTCCAGGTTTCGTGTTCTTCAGTTGAGTAAGCGGACCAGTGTTGTTTCATTGCGTTTGATTTACATTGTTGTAATTACGATGTACGAAATTGCCACCCCTCGGCTCCGCTCGGTCTGACAATTCTTCTTCGATAGAATGTTTGTCATGCTGAGCGGAGTCGAAGTATGACAAACGAAAAACGCCCAACCTTATTCAGATCGGGCGCTCGTGTATTGTAAAACAATTATCAACTCATCCCGATTGCGTTGGAATAAGAATAATAATAGTTGTTGTTGCGAGTAATCATGGGGCAAATATAGTGGAGTTTTTCAGAATGGCGCAAGTGGAATTCACTATCTTTCATACACTAACTAAAACTACGATCATGAATATCTCAGTTAATGGAATTTTCAAACTCTGCCTTGGAGTTTCTGCGGTTATATTATCTGTTGCCGCGTTCAATTTTAGCGTTCAATCTGCGAATGCTGCTCCTCCAACTCCAAAAGAGTTCGTCGAAGAAGGAACAAGTAAAATTGGGAAGTATCAAATGACTATGGCTGCAGTAAGCAATGCGGATCAGACACTGTGGTCGGTCATCGTTTATGACACGGAGACGGGGCAGTCGCGTACTTATTACGACAAAGGCAGTATTGTTTTCGGTCCGAGTTTCAATATTTCAACCACAAGCCCAGCGGGAAATTGATTTATTCGGTGATATTCCTGAAAAACAAAATTTTCAGTTAATAAATTGATGAAAATCGGAGTCGAGAACTTAAAATTCATGACTTGAGTCTTGGTAAATTTGATCCTGATTTCTTACAGGATATTTGCAGGATGAAACAATACCATGATCTCATGCGTCACGTGCTCGAGCACGGAGCAACCAAGACCGACAGAACAGGAACAGGAACTATTTCTGTGTTCGGTTACCAGATGCGATTTAATCTTGAAGATGGATTTCCGGTTCTTACTACCAAGAAAGTTCATTTGCGTTCAATCATTCATGAATTGTTGTGGTTTCTCAAAGGAGAAACAAACATTGCTTATCTGAAAGAGAACGGTGTAAGCATCTGGGATGAGTGGGCAGATGAAAATGGTAATCTCGGACCTGTGTATGGTTCACAATGGCGTTCATGGCCGGCAGCAGACGGAAGACATATTGATCAGATTACACAAGTGATTGAGCAGATCAAAAAGAATCCGGATTCACGAAGATTGATTGTGAGTGCGTGGAATGTCGGTGAAATTGACAAGATGAAATTACCTCCATGTCATGCGTTCTTTCAGTTCTATGTGGCAGATGGGAAACTGAGTTGTCAATTGTATCAGCGCAGCGCGGATATTTTTCTTGGAGTTCCGTTCAACATTGCTTCCTATGCTTTGCTTGCGATGATGGTTGCACAAGTTTGTGATCTGAAGCCGGGTGAATTTATCCATACACTTGGAGACGCGCATTTGTATTCAAATCACATTGAACAAACGAATTTGCAGTTGAGTCGCGATTTCCGTGCGTTGCCAACGATGAAGATCAATCCGAACGTGAAAAATATTTTCGATTTCAAGTTTGAGGATTTTGTGTTGGAGGGGTATGATCCGCATCCGCATATTAAAGCCGCTGTCGCGGTTTAGGAACCATGGCGGCACTGTGATTTCAGGGAACCACGGGGGCACGGAGACACGGCGCTTTGAGTGAACCCAACGATGAAGATGTTCACTTATGAGTTGGAATTTTGATTATGAGGATTATCCAGATTGTAGCAGTAGCGGAGAATGGTGCCATTGGTAAAGACAACCGGTTGCTGTGGCGTTTGCCGAATGATATGAAATTTTTCAAGGATCATACGACAGGACATTGTGTTGTAACGGGAAGGAGAAACTACGAATCGATTCCTGATAAATTTCGTCCGCTTCCTGATCGTACTAATATTGTTGTAACACGACAGGAAAATTATTCGGCTCCAGGTGCAATTGTTGTGCGAACTATTGATGACGCTATTGCAGAAGCAAAGAATAGGGGAGAGGACAAACTTTATATTATTGGCGGCGGAGAAATTTACAAGCAAACTTTGGATAAGAGCGATGAAATTCTTTATACGAAAGTTCATCATAGTTTTGAAGCAGATACTTTTTTTCCGGCGTTAGATATGAATGTGTGGAAGGAAGAGTGGAGGGAGGAGCACAAACAGGATGAGAAGCATGGGTTTGATTATACGTTTATTCGATATGCAAGGCAAGATCAATAACGTGGAATGTTTGACTTGGTCTCAACAGTTATTATTTCAATGACCCGAATACACCAGTTCTACGGTATCCAGATTCTGTAAGTAAAGATTTTCTTCTTCAGTAACCTGCCAATCATCTTTGCCCCAATTATTATTCGGATTCAAAGACGTGTGTATCACTGCTTGAACACGAATTACCTGGCGATCCTCGATAACTGAGTAATGAATCATGAAAGGAAATCGAGAAAGCGGAACGCAATGAATCAAGTCGTAACGAACCTGAGAATGCGGCACAAGGGAAATAGTTCGCAAATGAGTTTCGAGTTCTTGTGCAAATTTACTGCCAAGCCCTTCAACGAGATTTTCGTAGTAAGAAATTTGAGCTTCTAATTCCTGCTCAGCCTGCTTGCTAAATTCAATTGTTAAAAGACTCTTCATTTAATGCCAAGGTTTTTCTTCACTTGTTCCCACGGAATGTAATCGGAGTCTCTGTTGTTTTTGATTCTCTCACGAACGATTTCTTTATGCCATTCCGGAATTTCAAAGTCTTCCGGCACGCTGTTATAGCCATTTGAATCCATGAGTTTCATGAAATCATCTAACTTCTGGTCAGGAACATTTACGATTATCCTTTTCATGTTGTTGTTTTGTATCACCAAGTTAAATAAATTCTTGTCGCCGAGACAACGGGAGTGCGGAAAATTAGTGAACAAAAAACGCAGAGATTCTTTGCGAGAACCTCTGCGCCTTTGCGTCTTTGCGGCAATTCTTATGCTACCCTCAACTTCTCAATCTTCGCCTTATTCAATTTCTCTCTCGCGTACTCAATTGTAATGTTCATACGTTTGATGTTGTTATCAGAAGGAATATCGAACATAGCATCAACCATGATGGCTTCGCAAATAGAACGCAAGCCGCGAGCACCGAGTTTGTATTCCATCGCTTTCTCAACAATTTCATCGTAGACTTCGTTGTCGAAAGAAAGTTTGACATTATCCAATTCGAATAAACGAATGTACTGCTTCATCAGCGCGTTTTTCGGCTCTGTGAGA
>CAZBYM010000292.1:0-2471 GCA_964495745.1 uncultured Chryseobacterium sp.
TAAGTTCGCTGACGGACTTCATGAAGTAATCAGCTTCATCAAAAACCGCAACGAAGGTCTGGCGAATACTGAAGGAAATCATCAACCTGCTCAAATTGAGAATCATCAGGAGAATCACATTGAGAATCATCAGCCCGTTAGTACTGATATTTCATTTGATGATTTAGGAAATCACTAAGAAAATCTGAATTCAGAAAATATGTCCTCCGCTAATCACGGGGGATTTTTTTTGTTAATAAAAATCAGTACTACGTTGCTGTTCGCCTGCTGCGGGCTCTACACGGCGAACGGCGAAAAAAGGCTGAAGTATATTACCCACGAGGAAACGGCGAGATCGCTTAAGCGATCATCTACAACTTTCTGAATCAGTACTTCCCGCCGTATCGCGTGGGCTAAGGTTAACGCCAAGACGCCGTTCGCCGTGTAAAACGCCGTAGGCAAGCACTGCAAATTTTGAAGTCATTATCAAGAAAAAGTACTCGCTGCTGCATCCAACGCCTTTGCAAACTCCGCTTTCCTGATTCCCGTTTCCACACCCTTCTCTTCCAGAAACGAAATCAACTTCTCAGTCGGCATATTGCCCGTAAGTTTGTCTTCTGCCATTGGGCAACCGCCATAACCTTTCAGCGCGCCATCAAATCGACGACAACCTGCATTCCATGCCGCTTCGACTTTCTCTTTCCAAGTCTCTGGAGTTGTATGCAAATGCGCACCAATCGTCATTTTCGGAAACTCAGGAATGAGATTCGTGAAAAGTTGAGTGATGCTATCCGGATTTGAAACTCCAACTGTATCAGAAAGTGCAACAATATTGATTCCGCGACGAGAAAGCTCGTTTGTCCATTGAATCACGATATCCGGATTCCATTGTTCACCATATGGATTTCCGAATGCCATTGATATGTAAACAACAAGTTTTCGCTTGTTCTTGATGCAAAGTCTTTGAATTTCATCAACACGTTGCAAAGATTCTGCGATGGTAGAATTCGCATTACGTTGCTGGAATGTTTCCGAAATAGAAAATGGATAACCCAGATACTCGATCTCACCGAATTGCATGACATCCATTGCTCCACGCTTGTTAGCTACAATTGCCAGCAAGCCTGTGTTGGAAATCCCAAGATCAAGCAACTCTACAACTTCAGCAGTATCACGCATTTGAGGAATTGCCTTCGGTGAAACAAAACTTCCAAAATCGATTGTGTGAAAATCACATTTCAACAACTGATTGATGTATGCCGCCTTTTTTTCTGTATCAATAAAAGCTTCGACTCCTTGCATGGCGTCTCTAGGGCACTCTACTAATTGTAATTCTTTCATTTTCAATTTTCAATTTGCGATTATCAATTTGCGGGCTGAGGTCCTCTCCTTAGGAGAGCAAGTGAGGCGCGCGAGGGGAAATTGAAAATCAGTTTATTCGACTCAGTATTGCTTTGTTAATTCTGGTAATCAGTTTTGGCCCCTCATAAATAAATCCTGTATACAACTGCACAAGTGTTGCCCCCGCTTCAATTTTTTCAATCGCATCTTCTGCAGAATGTATCCCTCCTACTCCAATAATAGGAAAGCTTCCTCCGGATTTTCGGTGAAGATATCGAATCACTTCGGTTGCACGTTTTGCCAATGGTTTTCCGCTTAATCCTCCAGCGCCGCAAGTCTGGAGTTCGGAGTCTGGAGTTAGAAGACCATCTCTTGAAATTGTAGTGTTTGTAGCAACAACGCCGTCGATTTTTGTTGATTTTACAATTTCAATAATATCATCCAATTGCGAATCGGTAAGATCAGGCGCAATTTTTAGTAGAACCGGTTTCGGTTTTTGTTTTTTTGAATTCAGCAACTGAACACGATTCAGCAATTCGGTCAACGGAGCTTTGTCCTGCAACTCGCGAAGATTCGGAGTATTTGGAGAGCTGACGTTTACCACAAAGTAATCTACAAAAGGAAACAATGTTTCAAAACATGATTCGTAATCGTTAACAGCTTCTTCGTTGGGAGTAACTTTATTTTTTCCAATGTTTCCCCCGATAATCACATTCGTTTTACGCCTTTTCAATCGCTCAACTGCTGCAGCCGTTCCCTGATTATTAAAACCCATTCGGTTGATCAGCGCCGAGTCTTTTCTAAGACGAAACATCCGCGGTTTTTCATTTCCAGGCTGGGGTTTTGGCGTCAATGTTCCGATCTCAATGAATCCAAAACCAAGAATTCCTAACTCATCAAACAATGTTGCGTCTTTGTCAAGTCCGGCAGCAAGTCCGACCGGATTGGGAAAAGTAATTCCGAAAACGGTTCGCTCAAGTCGTTTGTCTTCTACTGCATACATCGCGCGAAACAGTGATTTGAAACCCGGAATTTTCATGAAGAAACGGATACTTCCAAAAACGAAGTAGTGTATTTTCTCAGGATCGAAAAGGAATAAGATCGGGCGGAGAAGCAGTTTATACACCCGACAAATATACTGTAACTGAGAA
>CAZBYM010000292.1:2481-5785 GCA_964495745.1 uncultured Chryseobacterium sp.
AACTGAGAACGTGTCGAGTTCTAACAATGCGAATTGGTTAAAAAAGTTTCTGGTTAAAACAGTTCCTAAACCAAAAACTTTTTTAACCAGAAACTACTTATTATTAAAGGCAAACTTATTGTTTCCCCTTCATCTGCTCCTTCAACTTATCATTCTGCCACTTCCTCTGCTGAAGAATTTGTACGTAACGAGGCGCGCGACGATCTCCCAATTCCACTGCACGCTCTGCCCATTGAAGCGCAAGATCAATATCGCCGGTTTGTTCTGCAGCCAATGCCATGTTCATGCTGGCACGACGAGCAACTTTCGGATCAGAACTTGTTGCAAGCTTATTCCATTTGTCTGCAGCCGCTTTCCAGTTACTGTATTTCACCAAACGTGCTGCTTGCTTCATTTCAGGACTTCCTTTGCGATAATATTCGCGGGAAACCCACACCCACTGTGGAGAAATTCGATGTCCGTATTCTTTTCCTGCGTGAACTCCGGCGCGTGTTACCATGTCACTACGGCTTGGTAGTCGACTTTCAGCTTCTGCGAGCGTTTTGCCCGCACCATCGAATTGTTGCTGGCTTTCCTGTGTAAACTGATCGGCAATTGTTCTGGTTTTCAAATCGTAAGTTCTCCAAACTGTGTAAACCTGAATTTTTCCATGAGCACGATACTCAGGAACCTGAATATTTGTTCCATCAGGACCTTTTTGGGTAGTCTGAACAACTTCATTGAACAAATTCGTGTTGGAGTCAAATGCTTCCAATACAACCAAAGCTGCACTGGTATCATTACCAAGCAATCTTGCCACCGTATTCCAATCCAGCGGCGGTTTCACTTGTCGGCGGCCTGTTCCTTTCAATGCGGTATCAAGTGCCGCTACAGTCACAGAAAAGCGTGGAGTCATCGTTAATTTCTGGCGAAGTCCTTCAACGCAGTCTTCTGAAGCCCATTTATCCTGAAAAATTCCTTCTCCAGTCAAAATTCCCTCTAGAATATTAAGGGCTTGTTGACCATTCCCTTTTTCAGGACGAGTACGATCGGCAAGAATGAATTTCTGAATGTGCGCTGGCAAAGTAACATCGGCCGGTTCAAGCACTTGAAGGCTTACATGTCCCATTTTGCAGGCAGGAATGATCATCATTGCAGGAATGAATCCGGCAAGAAGTAAAACAAGCGCAAGAGGACGGAAAGTAGAATTTTTCATAGTTTGGTTATTTTGGAGGATAGAACCCAAAATCGTACCAAAGTTATTCAAATCCTGATAAGCCCTGAAAGGGATTACTTTAGAATCTCGAGATACTCTAATATTCGGCAGTGCCTCGCTTTGTTCATAAATGTTCCACTCTAATTAATAACCGATCTGCGAAAATCCAACGATCCGCCGTGGGCGGATATCGGTTTAACGCGTTAGCTTCTTATGATAATCGATGGCCCAATCGTAGCACTTAAATAGGAACGCGGACCCTGTGCTGCGCATAGGGCGCGGATTGAGCGCCCGCCTGCCGGACGGGCAGGGATTTTCGCGGATGATCCGCCACGCGGATCAAAAATGGATCGTGGCGGATTTCAGTCTGCCATGGCAGATTGGTGACACCAATCAATCCGCGAAAATCGGCTTGATCTGAGTCCTGAGCCAGTCGAAGGACGCGTTCCTATTTTTTGTTGCGCAGGAAAAATATTTGAAACTGATACACTACCTAATATTCCCTTGCAGGGCTATAAGGCTTAGCAACTACTGAGGTCGATTAATATTCTGGTACACCAATCCATGACCAGGATCAATCTTCTGAAGAAGAGCGACAGCTTTCGTCTTTTCTTCTTGCAGACCTCCAGAGAATAGTTTGACTATTTCGTCAGACTTTGCGTTGAAGAAAATCTGCATTGGAAATGACAATGCACGCTGATTGTGAATAGTCTCTAAAGATTGAAGTGCTTCAAGCACAACAGCACGGCCGGCAGCTACATCTTGGTACATAATGTCAAATCCAAGACGATGATACTTGTACGCGCATTCACGCATAGGAACGAAAAGCGGTTGAAGCATATTTTCAACAATCCAGTAACGATTTTTTGTGCTCTCCATGGATTTCCATCCTTTTTCAGGCGCGTTCTGAGCATTTGCAACAATAGTTTGCGCTTTCTGCCACCAAGGAGTTCCTCCATTGAGCGAATACGAATCATAATCCATGGCAATCATCACGTATGCATAATATGCAAGAACGGATGTCAGATTTCCCATGTATTGATTCATAGAAAAATCCATCGCCTGAAATTCGATGTAGCGGAATTGAAAATCTGCATCGTTGTGATTCAGCAGAACAGAATTGTAAGAAGATTTATAAACTGGACGTGTAGACTGAATCTGAAGTGTCGCTTTGTATTCGTCATTAGAAATCTTCTCTGTGATATTGATAAACATCGAACAACTGATTCTTTCCTCGATAGAATAAATGTCGCTTGTCCACTTGGTATTATTCAGAAATTCAAAAATCGACTTTTGAAGATTATCAAAAATCCGTTTCTCTGTCGTTCCTTGAATTTGCGGAGAAACAACCTGTACCTGACAATTCAATTCCTGCGCACCCAGTTTTGAGCCAAATACGAACGCAAGTAGTGAAAAGACAATCAGCTTCTTCATTTCTTAAGGTATGAATACAAAATTTCTATAATGTCTGTCGCCACTTCACTTTTCTTCTTCAATCCAAAGTTATGGGTTTTTGAATCACTGGTAAACACAGTTATTTTATTTGTTTCCGTTCCGAAACCTGCACCAGCATCGCGAAGCGAATTCATCACGATAAAATCAAGATTTTTCCTCTTCATTTTATGCTGTGCATTCTCCGATTCATTGTCCGTTTCCAAGGCAAATCCTGCGAGAACCTGATTTGATTTTTTCACTTTCCCAAGTGAAGCCAAAATATCCTGCGTCTCTTCCATTTCAAGATTGGAAATTCCGCCTGTTTCTTTCTTGATTTTCCCTTCAGCTACATTCTTTGGACGAAAATCAGCAACGGCAGCACTGAGAATCGCCGCATCACAGGATGGAAATTCTTTGGAACAACTTTCAAACATTTCCTGTGAAGTCATCACATCAATACGATTCACGCGATGGTCTACATTTTTCTCGCTTGATGGCCCGCAAACTAAAGTTACGCTTGCTCCTTGTTGTGCTAATCCGTTTGCTAAGGCAATTCCCA
This sequence comes from uncultured Chryseobacterium sp., assembly GCA_964495745.1. Taxonomy (GTDB): domain Bacteria; phylum Bacteroidota; class Bacteroidia; order Palsa-965; family Palsa-965. Next base: position 5,670 of record CAZBYM010000292.1, read on the forward strand.
TTTTTCCTGTCGAGAAATTACCGACGAAGCGCACAGCGTCAATTGGTTCGTATGTAGGTCCTGCAGTAATGAGTATTTTCTTTCCTGAAAGACGGTTCGCATGCAATAAAGTTGTC
>CAZBYM010000293.1:0-2883 GCA_964495745.1 uncultured Chryseobacterium sp.
CAAATCCAATGCCGAGACGTATTCCGAAATAACCGCCGTTGTAAAAAACATTCGCTCCCGACTCAAAGCTCCTTCCGGGATACATCGTAAGTGTTCCTTTTGCAAGATTCATCAAACCAAGATTCAATTCAGCACCAATGGATAGATCCAACTTATTTTCGAATCTCCAAAGACGAGCAAATTGAACAGAGATCACCGGCGTAAGTGTGCGGAACGTGACTTGCGGCTTAATTATCTGTACAATCTGATTGCCATTCGCTGAATCAACATAAGATAAACCACCATTTCTTGCATTGGTCGTGAACAATCGTAAACCAATTGTTCCACTCAGTTTCCAGCTATCCTGTTTAAATTTATCGAGATAAAAAATCCTCCCTCTTCCATAATGCGCGTCGAGTAAATAATACTCAAAGTTGCCAAGATGATAAGCACTAAGAGCAGGATTGCCAGGAATGTTCTGATATTGAGAAATAAGTGAATCAGAAATTGTTCCTCTGAACTGAAAGCGCGAATTCCCACCGCCAATTCTAAACTCCGTTTCAGTTTCACCATTCGTAGTGAGATAGGAAACTCCTCCCTGCGCCGCATATTGCAACCACATTACAGGACGAGCTTCCGGACCATAGTGCCTGGTGTAAACTAACGGAGAAAGAATTCCACCAAGACCAGTGAACATTACCCGCGTTACTTTCTGACCGAAAGTCGCATTGGACAAGATCAAAAAAATAATGAGAATAAGTTTTCGCAACATTTCAAACGTAAGCTACAAAAATATCTGCAAGGGGATTAACTTAGCTCCATGAAAGTCGATGAATTTGACGATCTCGTTACCATTGCTCGATTCTCTTTCCCGTATCAGGCTCACTTATTGGCTGGACGATTGGAGTCGGAAGGGATAATGGCATTTGTGCAGGATGAGAATCAAATTGCGATCAATCCGCTTATGGTTAGCGCATATGGAGGCGTTCGTGTGCAAGTGAAAATGTCTCAGGAAATTCAGGCAGCTGAGATTATGAAAGTAATTCAGGATTCGGTCACACCATCGGAAGAAATGCATGAAGCAATTGATGTAGATGGAAAGCACTATGATCTCGTAAAAGGTATTTGTCCCGAATGCGGAGTTGCCTCAGTATATCTGGCCAAACCAAGCGGTGCAGAAACAACAGGTGCTGTGGCATTCACAATCGCATTTGGCATGCCTTTGAAATTTGATCACAAATACTTCTGCGTTTCGTGTCAGTATGAGTGGAATGGTTAGCAAAATCGAAAGTCCGGGAAACAAAAAACAAATTCTATGACAATAAAACTTGCTTCAACCGAACAGGATTTGTTACGTGCATTTCCAGCGATGAAAGAACTTCGGCCGCTTCTTGAAAAAGACGAATACCTCACAATGGTTAAACGCATGATCAAAGGCGGATACTTTCTCGCGATGCTGGAGTTAGAAAACGGAGAAGTTCCTTGTGTTGGCGGATTCCGCATTGACGAAATGTTTCACCGAGGAAAAGGTGTCTACGTGGATGATTTAAGCACGATGGAAATTTATCGCAGTAAAGGTTATGGCGCAATGGTTCTTGATTTTATCATTGACTATTGCAAGAAAGAAGGATGCGAGTGCATTCATCTGGATTCAGGTGTGCAACGTTTTGCTGCGCATCGGTTTTATCTGAGAAAGGGATTTGATATTACAGCGCATCATTTTGCGATGAAGATTTAGTCGCTGCGCTCCCTTTTTTTACCACATAGACACATAGGTCAACTAGGCGCTACGCTTGGACACATAGAGCGTGGTCTATGTCTCTCATAAACCAATTTCAATTACACAATAACACCTATGTGAAACCTATGTGTTCTATGTGCCTATGTGGTGAATCTTCACGTTCGCGTAACTCCCAACTTCACCGCCCGTAACATTTCTCTCTTCCCCGGCGGTCCCGGAATTCTCTCCACACTAAATCCTGCAGCTTCCATTGTACGAGGATTTAGTCGCTGCGCTCCCTTTTTTTTACCACATAGACACATAGGTCAACTAGGCGCTACGCTTGGACACATAGAGCGTGGTCTATGTCTCTCATAAACCAATTTCAATTACACAATAACACCTATGTGAAATCTATGTGGTCTATGTGCCTATGTGGTGAATTTTTACGTTCGCGTAACTCCCAACTTGACCGCCCGTAACATTTCTCTCTTCCCCGGCGGACCCGGAATTCTCTCAACACTAAATCCAGCAGCTTCCATGTTGCGACGAACTTCTCCCTTCGCGCAATACGTCACAAGGATTCCACCCGGATTTAACGCAGCATACATTTTATCAAACACTTCCTTCGTCCACATTTCAGGTTGAACCCGAGGAGCAAATGCATCGAAGAAAATCAAGTCGTACAAAAATATGGGCTCATAATTCTCGATTGAGGATTTACGCTTTTCCAAAACAAATCCCGGCCAGAGTTCAGTTGGACCATTCCCCTCAGCCGTGTGAAGCGCCCGGAAATATTTATTACGTCGCTCTTCATCAAATCCCGGAACAAGATCGCCATAGTTCAGCGCAAGCACGAGCTCTATTTCTACCGGATATGGTTCGATTGCCGTATAGTGAACGATCGGTGCGCCAGGGTCGCTGTAAACTTCAGAAAGCACTAACCATGCGTTGAGTCCGGTTCCAAATCCAATTTCAAGAACATCAACGCGCGATTTATGGCGTTGTTCTTCCCAACCCATTTTCATGAAAACATGTTGCGACTCCTGTATGGCTCCGTGAATTGAATGATAATGCTCTTCAAGCTCAGGAAGAAAAATGGAGGTTGAACCGTCTTCTGTAATGACAATTTTCCGATTCAAAAACTCCGTATTATTCATAATCATTTTTTTCAACCACTTAGA
>CAZBYM010000293.1:2983-5760 GCA_964495745.1 uncultured Chryseobacterium sp.
CACTTAAAAAAACTTAGGTTTCACTTAGCAAATCAATCTAAGTGAAACCTCAGTGAACTAAGTGTCAAAGTGGTAAAGATCGGTTGCTTCCCGCTAATCTTAAACCGTCGTTTGTTGTTACGATTTTCCGCTGAAAAAACTTTGAATTACTCATAATCAATTTTTTTCAACCACTTAGACACTTAAAAAAACTTAGGTTTCACTTAGCAAATCAATCTAAGTGAAACCTCAGTGCACTATGTGTCTAAGTGGTAAAGATCGGTTACTTTCCGCTAATCTTAAACCGTCGCTTGGTGTTACGATTTTCCGCTGGAAAAATTTTGAACTGCTCACAATCGATTTTTTTCAACCACTTAGGCACTTAAAAAAACTTAGATTTCACTTAGCAAATCAATCTAAGTGAAACTTCAGTGAACTAAGTGTCTAAGTGGTAAAGATCGGCTACTTCCCAATAATCTTAAACTCCGTCCGTCGGTTTTCCGCCCAACCTTCTTCTGTATTGTTCGGATTGATAGGTTTCGCTTCTCCGTAACCTTTGAATTCGAGTCGGCTTGGTGCAATTCCCTTGCTCGTCAGATATTCGACACACGACTTGGCGCGATCTTCAGATAGCTTTTGATTGTACTCATCAGTTCCGCGATTGTCGGTGTGACCGGAAAGTTCAATCCGCATAGAAGGATTATCTGTAAGTAGTTTCACAACACGATCCAACTCAAGGAATGATTCTGATTTCAATGTCGATTTGTTGTAATCGAAGAATACGTTCTTCAAAACAATCGTACTTCCTACAACAATCGGTTTCATCTCAACATCCTTTACAACTTCCTGATAATTCGCGACAAGTGGAATGTCAAAATTCTCCGAATGGAAAAGATAGCCATCCATCTTAACCGCAATTCCATAATTTTTTCCGGATGGAAGAATGGCGAGATACTTTCCTGTTGCCGTATTTGCATTGAACGTTGCAATCACTTCTTTACGTTCATTGTCTACAAGTTCGATTGTTGCACCAAGTGGTTTCTTCGAATTGATATCCGTAATTGTTCCTTTCAGGATCGTTACGTTAGCAGTGCTTAATGCAACGGGTTGTTGAGCTTGAACTTGCTTCACCGGTTGCGTTCTTCCTGCAAGCAAATTATCTTCGTTACTGATCGCTAACGGTTTCTCTGCACCAAGGAAAGTAATTTTGTAAATATCTTTTTCTCCCTGACCATCACTTTTGTTCGACGCATAATATCCGTGCTTTCCACTCGCAGAAATTACAAAGAACACATCGTCATCCGGACCATTAATCGGATATCCAAGATTAATTGGCTCCGACCATTTTCCATTCTCCAAAATAATCTTGAAAATATCATAACCGCCCATGGTCTTGTGACCTTGTGAACTGAAGTAAATTGTTTTTCCATCAGGGTGAACGAAAACGCCTTCTTCACCATAGATCGTATTTGCTCCGTTACCGAAATTTGTCGACTTACCCCACTTGCCTTTTTCATCCATCACCGAATACCAAATGTCGCGGTGACCAATAGATCCTTCTTCTTTTTTGTCACTGATGAAATACAATTTCTTTCCATCACCCGAAAGTGAAACCGAAGACTCGTGCGCATCTGAATTGATGTTCTTATTCATACGCTCCGGCTCCGTCCAAACTGGTCCTTTCAAAAAGCTCTCGTAAATATCGCCAGTGCCCGCTTTTCCCGGACGATACACATACAAACGCTGGCCGTCAGGAGAAAGTCCCGCAGTTGCATCGTGCTCATCACTGTTTACAGGCTTGCCCATATTCACAGGAACTGTCCACTTTCCTCCAATGAATTCTGTTTTATACAAATCTTCTTTCCATTGTCCTGCATCATCTTTCGCCCCGTCTGTTGTTGTTGAACGGCGTGAAGTAAACATCATCACCGATTCGTCTGCAGAAATAATCGGCGTGTATTCCGGATCGCCCGTGTTAACAGTTTTGCTCAGATTGTCAATGAAAACCCGCTGCGGATTTTTCAAATATTCTTTACCGTTGATACACTCCGCAATTTTGCGATTCATATCGGCAATCTTGTCTTTGTTTTTTGACGGATCAACGTTTAGTGATGTCTGATAACTGCGATACGCTGAAATTGCTTCGTCCCAACGACTAGCCAAATGAAGCAATCGGCCTAGATAGAAATTGCCCATGATATCAACCTGCGGATTCAACTTCATCGCTTTTTCGATGTACGTCAATCCCATAATTTTTTGACTTGGAATGTTGAAATAACAAACGGCTATTTTGAAATTCAACGTAGCGCTGTTTGGATTGAATTGATTCGCGATCAAATATTCGTCAAGTGCAAGACGGAATTCTTCCATTCCCATTCCATCCAACTCACTGATCGAATTTGGCATGTAATGATATTCTTTCACGAACCACTCAAGATCCTGCGCAGTTTTCGCTTGAGCAACCTTGAATTGATCATTGCCATTTTCGTAATGACGTTTTGCTTCTTTGAATAATTTCTTATCAGGAAAATTTTTCTCTTCCCATTCTACGTTTTGTGCGAACGACTGGAACGTAAATCCGATAATTCCGATGAGTAATGCTATGTTTTTCATATACTATTCTGTTAAATGTCTTCTGCGTCAACCTCGACTGCCCACCGCGGCGGGCAGGCGCTCGGTCTGACAAGAGAAACTAAATCTTAGTGATTGCAATCGTTTACGTATTGTTCTGCCTGTTTCATTCCAAGCTCTTTTGCTTTTTTGAAATCGTCGCACGCTGTATTGTCGCGCATCATTTC
>CAZBYM010000294.1:0-5742 GCA_964495745.1 uncultured Chryseobacterium sp.
TTCTGCGCATTGAAAGTATTCGTCTCAATGATATCTGCACCGGCTTCTAAGTACGCGCAGTGAATTTCATAAATGATTTGCGGTTGCGAAAGAACAAGAAGATCGTTATTCCCTTTCAGATCAGATTTCCAATCTTTGAAACGTTCTCCACGATAGCCGGCTTCATCCAGCTTGTAGCGCTGAATCATCGTACCCATCGCACCATCGATGATGAGTATCCGCTTCTCTAATTCTTTTCTGATGTCTGCCATAACAATTTCTGTCTTTCCATATCCGACCGGTGTCATCCGGGCGGGCGGTATGTCGCTGCGTTTGTCATTCCATGGCTCCGCTCGGTCTGACAAACAATCGTGATTCAAGATTCTTGTCAAACCGAGCGGAGTCGAGGTGACACGAAGCGATGAGCCAATAAACAGAAAATCCCCTCGGATAAATCAGAAGGGATCGTTGTAATTGAAAAGAAAGATCTTCTGACTTATCTGTTCCGCCGCGGCAGACAGGATTTGGCACCTTCTTTTTAGATGTTAGGCGATAGGAATTAGACGGTAGTTGCGACTGCGTTCAAACCGACGCTACTATCGTCTATCGTCTCCTGTCTATCTTCTAAACAAGGGTTGTCAAGGCATCATCGGGCACTGTCCCTCCGCCTTTCTGGATAAGTTACTATGAAAGAACTGATGCAAAGATAACAAATTCGCTTGTGCGCAATACATTACTCGCTTCGCCGTTATCAATGGTCGGGCCAATGAAATGCGCCAAATTATTGTTTGTTTGACACTGTAACTTTCCACGACTAAAGGATTATATCATTACAACGGTCGAAAACTGAACATCTTTTGAGAAGCGGTGTACTGCAGGTTTAACAAACTGTAACCTTTAGTCGCCCGTTTTGCCCGTAACTTTTCACAGTCAAATATTGGATCAGTTTTTGTGGAATTTCAAGTGATTTGACATCATACTATCAGGGAATGAGAAACGCTATCCGTATTACAGCTTTTGCACTAGTCCTCTTCACCGGACTTTCGGCACAGAACCTGATTCCCAATCCGGGATTTGAGAAGTACTCCAAAGTACCTTGCGAATGTATGCATGGAAGTTTGCGCGATTACATCGACGATTGGGAAAATGCCGGCGGAGGAACACCCGATTTCATTTGTACAAAGTCCGCTGAAAGTTGTTATGCCAGTACGAACTCATCGCATTGGGATAGTTATGGATTTGAAGCTCCTCACGGTGGCGACGGTATGGGAATGATCATGACTTCGGGTCATGAAGGAGCGTACCGTGAATATCTTGGAGTAACGTTGACGCAACCACTTAAAAAGGGCAAGAAGTATTACGCGGAGTTTTATGTTACGTTGGGCGACTGGTGCGGAATTGCAACAAACAATCTTGGAATGTTATTCAGAACCGGAACATTCAAAGCCGTATTTGATAATCATATTTATGGTTCACCGCAAATAAACAATGCAACTATTATTGATCAGACGAAAGGCTGGTACAAAGTGAGTGGTACGTTTGTTGCCGGTGAAGATTACACTTATGTGATCATTGGAAATTTTGCATCCAAAGAAAATACATCGATCAAGATAATGCCACGACTGGAATCGTATCCGGGAGAACATACCTATCGCACAAGTATGGCTGCATATTACATCGATGATTTTATGTTGCGTGAAATTAATTCAAAACTTGTTGTTGCTGGTGATACCATTGTAAATGCAGGCACAACAGCAACTCTTGTCGCAGATGGAGGAGTTACATACTCGTGGGCTGACGTTGAACGACCTGATGTAATTATTGGTGGAGGTGATGAGTTGAAAGTTACAATGAACAAGAAACGCACGTTCAATGTTTACAGCGGAGGTGATACTGCTCAGATCACTGTAAATATTCGAAAGCCTGCGTCAGCATACATGGCTGAGCTGAATGGAAGAAAAGTGCGTAAGGGAAGAAACATAACTGTGCACAGTGAAGAAATCACGATTCAGGTATTTGACAAGAATGAAGTCGATGGAGACAGTATTTCGTTGTACTACGGAGATTCGCTGATTGTCGAACATCTCGCGTTGACAAAAAAGAAAATTTCATTTACAATTCGTGTCGATAAAAATAAACCACGACAAATTGTACTCTTCGCAGAAAATCAAGGTTCTGTTCCTCCCAACACCGCTTGCATTGTAATCAAAGATGGACGCAATAGTACGGATGTTGTGTTACAGTCGGATTTTAAGTATTGCGATTCGGTGATGTTGACGTATAAGGAAGAAGATTGATTTATGATTTTCAATTCGCCAGAATATTTGGAAAATTGAAAATATTAAATTGGAAATTCTCATTTCCACATGGCTCTCCACTCCCGATAAAAGCTCACGATCTTTTTTCGGAAAAGAATAAAAAGCAGAATGTATGGCAAGGTCATCAGGTAATAAATCGCATTGTTTATTCCTCCCGAGACGCTGATTCCATCTTTGCTGCCAGTTTCTGCCACAGCTTTGCACATTGCGCATTGAGTCATCGCATCTGCTGAAAAAATCAGGAGAAGAATAAGTGTGATGAATGCGATTTTATGTGCCGATTTCATTGGTGTAAAGATATGGATTAGACCGAAGTCATGAGAAGCAAATGAGGTTGAAAATTGCAGAAAAATACGTGAATTCTGCTGTGCGTTCCCGTTTTCGGCCGTCTTTTTTCTGACTAATAATACGGCGCAATCATCCAATACAACACTGGCCCGGTCACGCTCACATAAAACCAGATCGGCCAAGTAATACGCGCCAACTTTTTGTGCTTTGGATATTCCGCGACCATTGCGCGATAAGCAGTAAACAAAATAAATGGAAGAATTATTGCAGCAAGAAAAATGTGCGTGATCAAAATGATCAGGTAAATCATGCGGCTTCCAGCAACCGAAACTTTTTCCACATCGTCAAGCAATCCATCATGATTCGAATCGCCGTAAACTGTATCGCCACTCAGAAGATGATGAGTGATGTAAGAAACTAAGAAGAGAATTGAAAATACCATGGAGAGCATCATCGTTTTTTTGTGCGCAAGATATTTTCCTTGCTTCACGAACACCAACGCAACAACAAGGAGAATCGCGACCAACGAATTTATTATCGCGTTCGCGAAAGCGAAAATGTGCACATCAAATCCGGCATTGACCTCCAATTTTATTTTCCCCAAGGCAACGATTACTGAGAAAACAACGAGTGAAAATATTCCGATGAGCCATCGCGCCTTCTTGTCGTTTTTATTGATCGATGGCTCCAGCATAAAAATTATTTTTCCTTGAGTAATGTTGAAATGTCTTCGATAAGCAAACGAACATCTGATGTATCCGTCCCGGTATAATAGCCGCGAATAATTGAATTTCTATCAACAAGCACCAATTGATCGGAATGAATGAAATCTTCCGAATCGCCGGTTCCAGGTTCAATCGCCGGAAGCAGATATCCATATCGCGCAAGATCATAAATTTTTTTCTTCTCGCCGGTGAGCAAATTCCATTGCGAAGAATCACATTTGAAACGATCTGCATATTTGCGAAGTACAGCAACAGAGTCTCTTTCCGGATCAACACTGTAAGAAATCAATTTCACATTGTCGTTTCCCTTGAAAGCGCGTTGCACGTCAAAAACGTTGTTCGAAATCACGGGACAAATTCCTTCGCAGCTCGCAAAGAAGAAATGGATCACCGAAATTTTTCCGTTGACATCATTCGAATAAAATGTATCGCCGAACTGATTCACAAAACTCTGAACCGGAACGCGATGAAATCCTGTTGTATCGCCGGCAGCATTGATCTCGGGATAATACTTCGTCAAACGTGGAAGCTCTGTTATCTCAAAAACATTTTCGTCTTGTGGAGGAGGTGAACAGGAAATCAGTGCGCAGTAAAAAAACAGTACGCAGTAAAAAATTAGTGCGGAGTAAGCAGAAGCCTGTCGCCACTGCGCACTCCGCACTAATTTTTTACTGCGTACTAATCTCATTTCTTCTGTTCAACTTTAGATTCTTCCAGCGTTTGCACAGCTTCGTCATGAAATAAAATGTGATTTACATCCTGCTTCATTTTCTTGATCTCGGCTGCGTAACGAATGTTGTGATATCCACGAATTCGTCCGAGACGATCAATGAGAACGGCGTCTGTTGTTGTTTGCCACGGATCTTTTTTGCGGGAAGGATCAGCTGCAAAATACCACTGATCGTGAAGCACGTTGTACATTGAATCAGTTAGAAATACTGTGTACGCCGTATCTGTGCCGAGAAGTAAATCGTGTCCAACGTCCGGTGCATCAATCGGAACTTGCCCTGCTGAATCCGTATGCAGGAAGAAAACAAATCGCGCATACCCGAAAGATTTTTTATTCATCTGGAGATCTTCGGCGAGAATAGGCAACATTGTTTTGATGCTGTCTGCCGGAAGAAAAATTGCGATGTATGAACGACCGTCAAGTTTTACTTTCGAATCAAAAGCAAGTCCTCCGGTGGTGAGCCCTTTAAAAGAAGCGATCGTGTGATAAGCAGTGTCTGTAACGAGATCGCCTGACTTTTTATCAAGAACCTGAATCGCAGAACGTGGTCCGTAAATTGGAGCGCGAATTACTTTAGGAACACCCAGTGCAAAATAAATGTAAATGAGCGCCGGTAAAAAAAGAATGGCGAGTAGCGTGAACGCTTTCTTCATTGTTAGTGATGCTCTCCGCCCGTAGCTGCAGGAGCTTCGGTCTGATCAGCCGGTCCGCCGTGACGATGCTTGTTCACATAATTTCCTTCACCAATTGTCATCATAATTACCAGATAAATAATGAATGTTGCGTAAGGAATCAGTATCATCCACTTCATCCATTTTTTCTCGTGACCAAGGTGCATGAACACCATTACGATGTAAGCAGCTTTAAGCAATGTAAATCCAATGAAGAAAAACTTAAGGAATAGTTTTCGCGCTTCGAGTTCGAAAGGAAGTGACTCCTGATACAATCCTACAACTACCTCAATGATTGTAACAGCAAGCAACAACCAGAAAACTCTCCATAATTTCTTACGAATGCCTTTTCCCGCAGACTCATCGTGCTGGGCCATTCTTTCATAATCCGGATATACATCGTGAAATTCTGACATGCCAAAAAGATTTTGTTCGGTTTAGAATAGAAATTATAGAAGGTAGAAGAACGTAAATACAAATACCCAAACGAGATCGACAAAGTGCCAATACAATCCAACTTTCTCTACCATTTCATAATGGCCGACTCGTTTCATGTAACCGTTCAGCGCCATGAGGAAAATGCACAGGTTAATTATTACCCCGGAGAAAACGTGAAACCCGTGGAATCCCGTGATGAAGAAGAAGAAATCCGCGAAAGCCGGTTGACCGTACTCGTTGTATTGGAGATTCGCGCCATGCCATTCCGTTCCTTTCGCTTTTATTTCTGCTGATTCTGCAGCGGATAACGGAACATTATTGAATACAAGAATTTCAAGATTTGGTTTGTGCGTTTCATGATCAACCTGATAGAGATACATGTTGTGATTATACAACACAGCTCCCTCCTCAGAACCCTTGATAAAATTATACCACTCCCATGCTTGAGACCCAACGAACATTAATCCACCAATAATTGTGAGGAACATCCAGATCAAAACTCCTTTTCGATTCATTCTTTGTCCCGCTTCTACGGCAAGAACCATCGTCACCGAACTCATGATGAGGATGAAGGTCATTAAACCAACATACAT
>CAZBYM010000295.1:0-5737 GCA_964495745.1 uncultured Chryseobacterium sp.
ACGTTGCTGAAATTGTTGAATGGAGTTATTCGTCCTGATGAAGGTACAATCTCACTGCGCGGCCGAATTGGTGCCTTGATCGAATTGGGAACCGGGTTCAATCCGATACTCACAGGTCGCGAAAATATTTACATCAATGGACAAATACTTGGCTTTTCCAAGAGGGAGATTGATGCAAAACTGGAATACATCATTGATTTTTCTGAGATCAGGGATTTTATTGATAGCCCTGTTCAGACATACAGCAGTGGTATGAAAGTACGCCTTGGTTTTGCCGTGGCTTCGCAGATGGAACCCGATGTTCTAATCATTGATGAAGTGCTGGCTGTTGGTGATGTGGGGTTTCGTGGAAAGTGCATGAAGGTCATCAGTGAAATGATGAACAAAGCCGCGGTGATTTTCGTCTCGCATTCGATGCCTGTTGTTAATCGGTATTGCAGCCGCGGAATGCTAATGACGAAAGGCAACGTACTTATAGACAGCGATAACGTTCAAGAAGCAATTGATACATATCTGAATTCATTTGCCGTTGTAGACAACTCGAAGAAGTTTAGTTCAGGTCAAACAGAACTTAAAGAGTTGACTTGTAACGGCAAGGATATTATGCTTGGGGAATCCGGCCAAATAGAATTGTTTGGTCACGCCTGGTTCAGTATTCTGCTTGAATGCAAGGATCCTGCACTTAAGGAAGTTCAGATAAGATATAATTTTATCGATAGAAACCTCGTTTTGCTTGCTTCCGTTGTCAGCGAACATATTCAGGTAGTAGGCAACATGATAGAACTCAGAATGAAAGTTGGGCCGTTTAATATTCAACCTGGAGCCTATGAAATGTCGGTCATATTGTTTGGCCGTGATTTTCATGATCCGATTCTTATTCACGACGCTGTATATTCGCTTCATATTTCAGGTACTCAAAAAGATTATGGCGGAAACCCAGTGGTATTACAGGTAGAAAATTATTGATATTCCATGTTCTGGAAACTGTTCCCTAGATTACGACAAACGATGCATGTGATTGGCGATAGTCACGTGATGGGTTTTGAAGCTCTTGAAACATATTTTCCCCGTTACAAGATCTCAATGTGTTGTGTTCAGGGAGCGACGGCAAGTGGGTTACAGAATCCGCATTCTACGACTCTAGCAGGCCCAATCATTAATGAATATGTTGAAAAAAATGTCAAGCCCAAAGACGCAGTGCTGGTTCATCTTGGAGAAGTTGATTGCGGATTTTTGATGTGGGTCAGGGCTGAACGGAATGGAATTTCCATCGAGGACCAAACTGAACTCACGTTGAGCAATTATTTCTCGCTTCTTAGTAAGATTGGTGAGATTACAACTGATGTTTTTGTGCTGAGTATAGTTCCGCAAACCATAAAAGACGGATCATTTATAGAAAACGTGGCGAATCTACGCGGACATATTAGCGCCACACAGAAAGAACGAACTGCATTGTCGATTCAAATGAATAGGCGACTGCATGGCTTTGCTGGGCAACATAATTTACGATTCATTGATCTCGACAGTGAATTAATCGATCAGGTTACAGGAGTTGTAAAAGATTTTTACCTTAACGAAAATGCTGCCGACCATCATCTCAGTGCAAAAAAACTAATTCCATTGATTGCCTCAGCTATCCGTAAGCTTCGCAGACCTCAGACTTTTTAAATCCAGACACGGGTTTTAGTTGTATTTTTAGCAGGAAGTAATCATCGTGAAGAATATGAAGTACTACAGCCAGAACGGAGAAGATTATTTATTAAAAAAAGTCTTCAAAAAAAAGACGGGAATCTTTGTGGAGGTTGGCTGTATTGATGGACGAGTATTCAGCAATACACTTCATTTCGAGGAAGAGGGTTGGAAGGGTATTTGTGTTGAAGCCCACCAAGGATACATCGAATTGTTAAAGCAAAATCGGCCAGGGAGTATTGTCGTGAATGCGGCTGCAGGAGAAAAGGATGAGGACTCAGTTACATTTTATTCAAATGCACGTGGAAGTTTATCGTCGCTAGATAAAACGACCGAGGAGCGTTGGAAGAAAGATTTCAAACAGTATTTTCATGGATTTGTTGAGCAGAAAGTTGCTAAGAGAACATTGTCAAATATATTCGATGAATGCAATGTGACTCAAATCGATTTTCTGTCTCTCGACATTGAGGGTTATGAAGTACCTGCCCTTCAAGGTTTGGATTTAACGCGTCACAAGCCACACATGATGGTTATTGAGACTGACAGTCCGGCGCATACCGAACAAATCAATGCTATTCTGAAACCTAATGGTTATCATCTCGTATTGCAGAAGGAAACTAATTTGTTTTATTCGGTTAAGGCTTCTGATCGTCATTTATTGATCAATCATTTTGAAACTATTGACCTCACACGAGCTGGACATCCACTCGATGGCACTTCTGATTCAATCATCAGATTTGTAATTGATACGCGTGTGAAAGACCAAGTTCAGCTCACATTCGCAGAACGCGTAAAAGCAAAATTGAAGCGAATGTTTTCTTAAAACCTCAAGAACTGTAAGAATGTTTGGATTCAACAAAAAGAAAAAAGATGAGACGAGTCAGCCAGCCCCGGTAGTTACGTCTCGATTTACGTTTGTCCCATTAGGTTTTCATGGCGATCTGTACCTGATGAAGGTTGTTGATGTGATTGGCAAACACGTTGTTTTTTTTGCAGAAACAGGAACCAATGTAGGCAGCACATTATCTTATTTCGCAAAAAAATACCCTTCTGTCAAATGTGTGAGTTGCGAACCAAATCCTGAAGCGTTTGAACTTGCACAAAAGAATGCAGGTGGTGCGAATGTGGAATTGTTCAATGAGATGTCACAGGAGTTCCTGGAGCGTCTTAAGAGGAACTACTCGAATGAACTTTCGAAGCCTTCGGCATATTGGCTAGACGCACATGGATATGGCTTTGATTGGCCATTGATCCATGAGATGCAGTTTATAATGACTTACGCGAAGGAATATTACATACTCATTGATGATTTTGAAGTGCCTGGAATTCCTGAATTTGGTTTTGATGTGTATCAGAACCAGGTTTGTTCGCATGATTATATAAAGTCGCACTTGCCTGATCAGGAATTCTATTTGTATTACCCAACATACAAAGAGAAAACGTCAACACACCACCCGTTACGTGGATGGGGACTCTATACCAATAAACGCATTGACTGGAAATCAAAAGGAATTGACTTTGTGCGTGAAGAGCATTACAACGCTGGTTTATAAAATTACGTCCCGTGAATATTCTGAAATTTATTAAAGGCGCAATAGTCCGTGAGGAAAAGGAAACGGAAAGTTCGCATTCCACCGACCGGATTGTTGATGAAGCGCAAACTCAGAAATACCTGAGCGACCCTGAATTTCCACGATTGGTTAGTTTTTCGCGTACAGGAAGTCACTGGCTACGTATGCTCATGGAACTCTATTTCGAAAAACCTTCGCTGCGCTTGTTGTTTTTTCAAACGGTCGCGCAAACAAAAACATACACATGTTATCATACGCATGATCTTGACCTGACGGTTGAGGCTGAAAAGGTGATCTATCTGTATCGAGACCCTGTTGACACGATTTACTCGCAAATGAGTTTCCATGATCAGGATATAAATGACCTGGCACTTCTGGACGGATGGATTGAATTGTATGCACGTCACATGCATAAATGGCTGTCTGAAGAAAAATTCACAAAGAAGAAAGTGATATTGAGTTATGAAGGGATGAGAAAAAATTTGGAGGGTGAATTCAGTAAACTCTCTGCCTTCTTCAATGTTCCTTTCAATGCCGAAAAACTGGGAAATGTTGCTGGTCAGGTTTCCAAAGAGAAGATCCAGGAAAAAACCGCACACGATCCACGTGTAATTAAGTTGGGCGCCGAGTATGGCGCTACACGGGAGAAGTTCAGAGAACTGCACGCGGACAGGATTTATAAAACAACGTTCTCAATGTTTCCGGAGTTATCATCTTATTTCGAAGGCCATGGGAATATTTGATTTTTTTAGCAACAACAAACAGAAAAGCGAATTTCCGTTGCAGCGCAGTGAATCGATGATGTTGAAGGAGAAACTGGTGCAGTTCACCGGTAAGTCGAATGGAATTGTTGTAATGGAAGCCGGAGCGAGCGGAGGAGAAGATACCGTGGAATGGGCACGGGTAAATGGCGTAACGAAAATCTACGCATTCGAACCTGAACCAAAATCATTTGAGACGCTGAAGACAAAAACAGCACCCTTCAATAACGTAAGTCTTTCTTCCCTGGGTTTGGGAAAACAAAAAGGGGAGCACACCTTTTACATAAGCACAAACGAAAATGCTCCTGGGAGTCTTGGAGTCTCAAGTTCGATCAAGGAGCCATTGGAGCATCTGAGTTTTCATCCGGGAATAAAGTTTGAGGAGTCATGTACAATACAAATTGTGAACCTCGACCAGTGGGCTGCAGAACATCATGTAGAAGCTATCGATATTGCATGGCTGGATATGCAAGGCGGTGAATTTGACGTACTCGCATCGAGCCCACGCATGCTTGCTACGATGAAAGTAATATTCACTGAGGTAAGCCTG
This sequence comes from uncultured Chryseobacterium sp., assembly GCA_964495745.1. GTDB lineage: Bacteria > Bacteroidota > Bacteroidia > Palsa-965 > Palsa-965. The sequence goes on from CAZBYM010000295.1 coordinate 4,572, forward strand.
AAACCAATGTATAAAGACGCTCCACTCTATATGGAATTCAGAAAATGGCTCGAGTCAAATGGATTTGAAGTTGTTGAAGAAATCCTTCCATGGGAAGATATGGGTAATGTTATTTTTCGGAAGCGCCAATGAAAAAGGTTTGTGTAGTTAAGAACTGGGATTTTCCTGATCTGAAACGTCAGAGTCCGGGCGGGAAAGGAATATTGGGAGAAATTCAGGTCTGCGATTATGTCGAGAATGACACTTATGATTACCTAATAGTTTTTAATGCCCCACATCACGATATCAGAATAAAATTACCACAAGGCCGTAGGATTCTTTTTACACAGGAATCTCCAATTCCACTTTACCAGTGGCAAACAAGATCTTTCGCTGATTTCGATAGAGCCGTTACTTTCTGGAATCCCGGAGATATAATTTATCCGGGTGCCGAAATTGTTCACGATCAGAGTTGTTTGCCTTGGCACATCGGTAAATCGTATGATGAGTTGATTGCAATTCTGCCCGCTGATATCACGAAAAAAAAAGAAAACAAAATCTCATGGATTACCAGTAATTATAAGCACAAGCCGGGACAGGTTAAACGCCTTGCTTTCCTGGATTATATCAGGGCAAATGGGTTGCAATTCGATTTGTTCGGAAAAGGGTTTACACCAATTGACGACAAGTACTCTGCGCTGGAAGGATACAAATACAGCATAGCGATTGAGAATTATTCCTGTGACAATTACTGGACTGAGAAAATTGCAGATTGTTTTCTTTCCTATGCCATGCCAATCTATCATGGCGCAAAAAATATTGATCGGTTTTTTCCGCAAGGTTCATATATCGCAATTGATCCGGATCAACCCGGGAAATCTCTTGAAAAAATTAATGAGGCTGTGAATGGCAATTTGTGGAAGGAAAACTTTTCGCTTATTTGTGAGGCGCGGGAATTAGTACTTCGTAAATACCAGGTTTTTCCTGTGTTGAATAATCTGACGGAATCAATGAATAACCAGGAACAAAGTTATTCTGAAGTATATATTCCTAAAAATCTTCCCGGCGAAGCGGTTGAAAAATCAATTACAGGGTTGCCACGGCATTTAAAATCAACAGCCAATACAAAGAAGGTCACTGTTGCAATTTGTACGCGCAACCGTGCTGATATTCTCAAGTCTTGTCTT
>CAZBYM010000296.1:0-5730 GCA_964495745.1 uncultured Chryseobacterium sp.
GCGCTGTTGAACCGCTAATTGCTTTCGTCATTTCATCTTTGGAGATAATTAAATTCGCCAGCCCAGGATAATCGTTTGCTATGACAAAATTTGAAATAGTTTTTCCCATTGCTTCAGGAGAATCGGGTCCAGGTACAAACGTTTTTGCATCCTTATTTTCTGCTGTAACAGGTTTAGATTCTTCTTCAGAACCGCATGAACAGAGTACAAATGCAATCGCTAAAACAAAAACTGATTTCTTCATTCTCAAATATATTGATTTCCTCGGGCACTTCAATGTTCAACAGTAATCTGGTCAGAACTCACCAGACATTTCGGAATGCTCCATACTGCATCGTATTTCTTCAGGTCGATGAGATTATCATTGCAATCAAAATAATCTCCCTTCGCATTTCTCAGAAAAATAAACAGCTTTCCGTTCCATACCTGAATGATAATTGCCCGTATCAACGAGATTGATTTGTCACCGGACAAATATTCTTTTCCGATTGTAATTCCCACGTCGTTGTTCCGCAAATCCATCACGCAAGCCATGGAATCGGAGCGTAAACTATCTTCGAATTTCCCTTTCTTGAAATCAAGGTAATTTCCTTTCTCATGCTTCGCTCCTACTTTTCTAATGATTCGTTCTGAAATTCCCTCCGTGATCATGAGTGCCATCCAGTACGCATGACGAAACGCGTCGAGTTGTCCACCATTTTTTCCGTGTAAATCGCCCACTTTCTCAAGTGAATCTGTGACGAATCGTGAGCGCTGCGCACACTTGTAAACTCTCTGAGCTTTGATTGGATGAAAGAATGTCCAGCACTTTTCGGGTCGCGAAAGTTCTTTCCACGCCTTCATTTTTCCTTTGGAATTGGCACAAAATGACACCCCAAAAAACAGTAAAATCAGGCTGACAAAACGTGCCATTACTACTTTTTTCATGCATCAATTTTTTCACGCATTTCCCCTAAATGTACTAAACGATCGTGATTTGGCGTTTATTAATGAGAGATAGCAAATTCCTCACCTGTGACTTTCAAGTATGGCACAGATTATGCAAATACTATCTCAGTAACCAACAAAACGTGTAGTTATGGACAAGCAGAAGATCAATGATGTGTACGACAGAGTTCAGAAGAACATTCTGTTGAGCCAGTCTCTTCTTCAGCTGGAATCAGTTGAAAGATTGGTTGGTTTTTTTAAGCGCCAGAATACATCTCCCGAGCTGAGCGAAAAACTTGAAATGATTTTTATTCGGAAAGCGGAATCGCTGCATTATTTCGAATGGAAAAAGTTTCGGGAATTTGGTTCCGACGCGGCGTAAAATATTCACGGGATTATGTCACGTGGAAACAACAGGGTGCCAGGTCTGTTGGTAAAAAGCTCACTTTCGTGAGCTTTTTTTGTTCCCGGTTCCCGGCTCCGGGCTCGTCAAAAAACTGCATTTCGTCGAATAAACGGGAGAAACACAAAGAACATAGTACTTCGAACAACAGGAAACTGGAAACAGGGAACAGGAAAACGTATCTTTGCACCCTCAAATTTTCCACAATGATCACGGTTTCTAATCTTACGCTTCAGTACGGCAAGCGCGTCCTTTTTGATGAAGTTGAACTCAAGTTTACTCCTGGCAACTGCTACGGCATTATCGGGGCGAATGGAGCAGGGAAATCGACGTTTTTGAAAATTCTTTCTGGTGAAATTGATCCTACGAAAGGACAAGTTGCAATTACTCCCGGTTTACGCATGTCTGTTTTATCTCAGAACCACTTTGCGTTTGATGAATATCCTGTATTGCAATCTGTAATCATGGGAAATTCGAAGTTATACAAAGTGATGTTGGAGAAAGATGCACTTTATGCGAAACCGGATTTTACTGATTCGGATGGAATGCGTGCTTCTGAATTGGAATCGGAGTTTGCAGAGATGAACGGATGGAATGCCGAGAGCGAAGCCGCCGACATGCTCAGTAAACTAGGAATCAAAGAAGAATTACATACTCGCTTAATGAGCGAGTTGAACGGAAAAGAAAAAGTGCGCGTACTTCTTGCGCAAGCCTTGTTTGGGAATCCGGATATTCTTCTGCTCGATGAGCCAACAAACGATCTTGACGTTGAAACTATTGCATGGTTGGAAGACTTCCTGGCTGATTATCAGAACATCGTTATTGTAGTTTCCCACGATCGTCACTTTCTTGATGCAGTTTGCACACACGTTTGTGATATTGATTTTCGCAAAATCAGTTTGTATACAGGAAATTATTCTTTCTGGTATCAGGCTTCTCAACTTGCACAGAAACAGAAATCAGATCAGAATCGGAAAGTAGAAGACAAACGCAAAGACCTCATCGATTTCATTGCGCGGTTCTCTGCGAATGCTTCTAAGTCGAGACAAGCAACCAGCCGTAAGAAATTGCTGGAGAAGTTGACCGTAGATGAACTTCCTCAATCAAACAGAAAATATCCGGCGATCATTTTCAAAATGGAACGCGAGCCAGGTGATCAGATCTTGAACGTTGAGAATTTATCCAAATCAATCGAAGGAAAGAAGTTGTTCTCAAACATTCACTTCCGTTTGAAGAAGGGCGACAAGATCGGTGTGCTTTCGAAAGATCATTTGGCGATTTCCAAATTCTTCGATGTTCTTTCCGGAGTTGAGAAACAGGATTCAGGCACAATCGAATGGGGACAAACGATTCAAACCGCTTATCTGCCCAATGATAACACAACTTTTTTCCTTGGCAACAACGATAGTCTTGTTGATTGGCTGAGAGAATACTCCAAAGACAAAGACGAAACATTTATCCGCGGCTTTCTTGGGAAAATGCTTTTCTCAGGCGAAGAAACTTTGAAGAAAGTAAGTGTTCTTTCCGGAGGAGAAAAAGTACGTTGCATGTTATCACGGATGATGCTGATGAGCGCGAATGCACTAGTGCTGGACGAGCCAACGAATCACCTCGATCTTGAATCGATCGAATCGATCAACAATTCATTGCGAGATTTCAAGGGGGTAGTGCTCTTTACTTCTCATGACCATGAGTTGATGCAAACTGTGGCGACGCGAATGATTGAAATTACTCCTTCAGGAATTATTGATAGGATGATGACTTATGACGAGTACATTTCAGATCCTGATGTGAAAGTTCTTCGGGAGAAAATGTACGGTAAGAAAGTTACGGCTTAACGAACTCCTTGCTATTTTTTCTTAATGAACATTGTCATTTTCGACTGAAGGCCGCCATTAACGTTCGTGGAGAATATTGACCACTCCTGCTTTCTACGTCCATTGTCAACTACAGTCCAAACTCCATCATACGGACATCCAGCATCAATCTTTACTCGGTTGTCATCGTAGTAGACTCCGCCGGGAAATGCAGTAATAACTCCGCTTGTATCGTTCATATTGACTACAACTAAATGTTCGTCGAAAAGACCATTCAAAGTTGTGTTCTGAAAAAACACAAATTCTCCGGGATCATTTACCGTTAAAGTGCTTATAACACTGACTCCAGCAGAATCATATTGATCGGTTTGAACAGATTCTATTACCCATATCCCTTCGCCACGATTGAGTTTCTTCACTTCCATATCTCCTTTATCACACGAGATCATGAAAAGTGAACTGATAGAAGCAAGTAAAATGATTATCCTTTTCATATTTATTCCTCCCAGTTTCCAATCATTGCTACTAAACCAAAATTAAATTTCCAGCCTCTCCAGTCATTTGAAATACTGTTTTCTGTTGTGTACGGATCAGTATAATATCGATCAAGATCTCTTGGCAAGTAATCAGGAGCCATATCCGGCTTTACATCGTTCAAATCGGTGTACTGATGATACTGCGGTGTGCCGCGCATCATGTTGAACATGTAATTCACTGAAACATTAAATGCCAATGGACCGATAATTCTGTAACCAGCGGTCATCCCTAATCCTCCCATTCCAACAAAATCTCCATACACTCCATTCAATAATTTTTCATTTCCCAAACTTCTCGATCCATCCGGATAAACATAGGCAGAGTAGATGTACGTTTGTTGAATACTCACATCAAGATCAAATTGAAAGAAAAAGGGCTTCTCTTTCGTTCCTCCAACTCTGATTCCAACGACGGAATTAGAATTTCTGTGCTCAGTCCAAATATCTCTTCCCGAACCATCCGCAAATCGAGCTTCTAGCGGATTCGATGTTACTTCATAAATAGCTAAGTCAAGAATCGCCATGACGTTAGACCCCATTCCAACGCCAAATTTATAGTACGATCCTTTTGCTACTCCCATCTTCATTTTGAATGGAGTTGTAAGTGTTGGATACGTTTCATTGTAATCCTTCAGGAACACTTGCAATTCGTTGCTTTTGTATTTGAAGAACGAATAACCGTATTCTGCATAACCAATGAATGCAAGTTGTGACTTTCCTGCAAGCGGTAACAGACATATAATTACCAATGAGCAAATGTATTTTTTCATAGCTACTAAATTTATCTTCCGCCTATTGACAATGTGATCATCGCACCAACATTAAATGGTCTTTGTTTTTGCGCCTTTGCATAATTTAGATCGCTTCCGAAAAGCCATCCGTCGAGTCCATCCATTTCCGTTGAAACGCCAGGAAACTGAGCAAACAAGCGCACATTCATAAAACCAAAATGACGCTCAACGAAAATTGTTTCTGTAATTACAGTTCGAACGGAAATAAACAAAATTCTAGTGTTATCCAGTGTCCAGATTCTGTCCCAAGGCAAATCGCCTATTCCACTTGATGTGCCTCTTCGTCCAAAGCCCTTATACCGTCCAACGTCAAAACTTCCGCCAATAGTCCACAAATCGTTCCCAAATCCAAATCCGAAATTCCAAGTATTCAACAACGTTTTCAGTTCACGATTCATCGCAACGCCGGAAGAATCAAAATCAGAACTTACTTTACTCCGCTTTCTGTTGTAAAGCAATTCCACATATCCTCCATCGCGAGGCAGTCGAATACCAACAACGGGTCCTTGATACCAATGTACCTCCCCCATTTTCTTATCCAGATTATGTCCATTGATTGCGTTGTAGACATAAATTTCACGATTCAATTCCCGATTAGGTGCGTATCCTCCACTCCACCCAATAATAAACTGAGCGCTGAGCGGTACGAACGTCGCAAGAAGCAAAATGGTGATGAGAATGCGTTTCATAAGCTGATGTTGTGTAACAAATATATAACTAAGAACATACCAAACACGTGAAAAGGTCTACACAATAAGTAGTATTCCATACACCTTGCGAAAATCGCCAGAACACAAGAATATTGAACGAATTTCCTACGAGAAGTTGTAACTTAGAGTGATCATTATTCTTTTGAAACATGAATAAACATTTACTTACGCTAATTGCGTTCACTACCATCACTACTCTTGTTGCCCAGAACCCTCAAGGATGCAAGCACAATCATCAATCGGCTCGTTCGTGGAGCGGAATCGAAGCACAAGCGACCAATCTTCGAAGTGATACAATTGACATTCTACACTATCACATACAACTTGACATCACCGATTTTGTGGGTGAAACAATTTCAGGTTTTACCACAATCACTTTCGCTCCACGCATGAACGGAGTTACTGAACTCAATCTCGATTTATTACAGTTAAATATCGATTCAATAAAAATTGGAGCTACGGTTCTTGCCTACACTTATGATGACACGCTGATAAAAATTACGTTGCCAACAACAATGAATATTGGAGATACGACAGCTATTACTG
>CAZBYM010000297.1:0-5730 GCA_964495745.1 uncultured Chryseobacterium sp.
AATGTGTCGCCGTACACCTGCGACCAAATCATATTTCCGTTTTGATCGAGGTGATGCAAGGTGTAATTGACTTTTCCTGTTGCAGAATCTTGGGAATAACCTGCAATGAAAAGTGAGCTGTCGGGCATTTGCACAATTCCTCGTGTGTAATCGAGATTCGAGGTGCCATAGCTTGTTTCGAAGAAGGTTGGTTGCGCTTCGAGTAAACTCGTGTAAAGAAGAGAGACTAAGAGTAAGAGGCGCATAGGTAAAGTTAAGGAGTTTCGAGTTCCGAGTTTCGGGTATACGTTTCGAGTTTTGGGAATAGTACACGGAGCACGCAGATAATGCGGATAATCGTGCATTTGTACTCAAGACGATAACCCAATTCGGAACTTGAAACTTTAAACTCGAAACTTCTTAACTTCGCGCCATGAATTCAGAACGCACACACGTCATCCTCTCTTCCGGAAAAGATCAATCCTTGAAACGATTCCATCCTTGGGTATTTTCAGGAGCAATCAAAAAAATAAAAGGTCCGGCTCAGGATGGAGATATTGTTGATGTTTACTCGAACAAAGAAGAATTTCTTGGAACAGGACATTATCAGGATGGGTCTATAGCTATACGTATATTTTCATGGGACCAGATCAATCCTGATGTAAACTTCTGGAAAACGAAAATTAAAAAAGCTTGGGAGTACCGCAAGAACATTGGAATCACTGATGATCCGAATACAAATGTGTTTCGATTGATTTACGCAGAAGGCGACGGACTTCCAGGACTCATTATCGATTACTACAACGGAGTGGCTGTTCTGCAAGCACATTCCGTAGGCATGCATCGTAATCGAATGGACATTGCTAACGCGTTGAAAGAAATTCTTGGTGATCGCTTAACAGCGGTTTACGACAAGAGCAAAGAGGCGATGTTTCGCTCCGTAAGGAGTCCTTCGGAAAACGAATCAGGTGTTGAAAGCAACAACGGATTTATTTTCGGCAACGCCGGTGAATCAGGAGAAGTGCTTGAGCATGGAAACAAATTCAAAATCGATTGGACAACCGGACAGAAGACGGGATTCTTCGTTGATCAACGTGAAAATAGAAAACTCCTTGCGCATTATTCAAAAGGAAAATCGGTACTGAATACATTCTGTTACACAGGAGGATTTTCTGTTTACGCTGGTAAAGCCGGAGCAACTTTAGTTCACAGTGTCGATTCTTCCAAGAAAGCAGTTGCACTTACGGATGAGAATATGGCATTGAATGGTTTATCGAATCATGAATCGTTTGCTATTGATACCTTCGATTTTCTCGACAAAGCAACTACAGAATATGACATCATCGTTCTCGATCCGCCTGCATTTGCAAAAAGTGTGAGCGCACGTCATCATGCGGTAATGGGTTACAAGCGATTGAACGCAGAAGCAATTCGCAAAATAAAACCAGGTGGAATTTTATTTACGTTTTCCTGTTCACAGGTTGTGGATCGCCGTTTATTTCAGGATACGATTGTTGCAGCGTCTATTCAAGCAGGAAGAAATGTACGCCTGATGCATCATCTTACACAACCACCTTGTCATCCGGTGAGTTTGTTTCATCCGGAGGGGGAATATCTTAAGGGCCTTGTTGTGTACGTTGAATAGTACGCGGATTTCGCGGATACCACTGATAATCGCGGAAAAATTAGTAACACAGCGGTACTAAAGTAAATTATCGTGAGATTCAATAAATCCAAAGTGTGAATCAAAATCCGCGCACATCTGCGTCTTCCGCGAAATCCGTGTACTATTGAAAAGCGTGCATCAATGCCGCCAACAAAGTAATAATCCCGATCCCGGCAAGGTTCACCACCAAACCAGCTCGTGATAATTCTTTCGCTTGAATCATCTTTGTCCCGTAAACAATAGTATTTGGAGGAGTGGCAATTGGCAACATAAATCCCAGCGAAGCCGCAAGTGCTGCCGGAACAAGGAAGAACAACGGATGAATTGTTCCCGTGCCAAATCCTGCAATCAAAACAGGAAGCATGAGCTGAATACTCGCCACATTGGATGCAAACTCGCTGATGAAACAAATCAGTGAAGCAATCACTAACACTATAAGAACAGGATGAATTGTATTGAGAACTTTCACTCCGCCAGCTAACCAATCGCTCAATCCGGAGGCTTCGAATCCAAAAGCGAGTGCAAATCCTCCTCCGAAAAGCAAAACAATCTCGAAAGGAATTCGTTCTGCATCTTTCCACGTAATCATTGGACCTTTCTTTCCGCTTGCAGGAATTAGGAACAATGCAATTGCAGCAAATAGGGCCACAGTGCTGTCATCTATAAAACGTGAATGTTCTCCGAGAATATTGCTCCAACCCTTGAAGGTGAAAAATCCGAGTTCAATATCAGAGCGCGTGAACCAGAGAATTGCAGTGACAAAGAAAACTCCTGCTACCATTTTTTCCTCGTACGTCCATTTTCCAAGAAGTTGTAGTTTGTCGCGAAAGTAGTTTTTCTCAACTACAGCATCGTTATTTTTCCTGCAGAACATGACATACAAGGTTGCATACGCTACTGCGAGAAGAAGTAGTGAAACAGGAATTCCAATCTTCGCCCATTGGAAAAAATCCATATCAGTTGAATTGGGGAATGCGTTCATGTATTCGCGATAAAAAATCATGTTCGTTGGAGTTCCAACCAATGTTGCCATTCCTCCTATGCTTGCAGCGTACGATAATCCGATGAGCAAAGCAACAGCCAATTTTCGTTTGTGTTTTACATCTGTGGAATGTTCATCCATTTCGGAAATGAGCGCAAGAACAGCCGCAATCAACATCATAACCGTTGCTGTATTCGAAATCCACATGCTAATGAGGTAGCAAGTTCCCATCACACCAAACAAAATGCTGGAAGGCTTCGTCCCTACTCTACTGAGAATGATGAATGCGATACGTTTGTGTAGATTCCATTTTTCCAAGGCAAATGCCAAGATGAATCCACCAATGAACAGAAAGATGATGGAATCCATGTATTGCTTCGCCACTTCTTTCGCAGCTGCAATTCCAAGAATGGGAAGTAATACCAGAGGCAGCAGTGATGTAATGGCAATAGGCACGGCTTCGCTCATCCACCACCAAGCCACCCAAATGGTAACGCCCAGCATAAAAATGATGTTCAACTCGACTTTTGAGAACAGAAACATGCACAATCCACTAAGAAGAGCGACCAATGGTCCGGCGATGACATGTATGCGTTGTTTCATTACTTTTGTAAAAACTTTAACCAATGAGCAAACATACTAATATCCTTGCCACCGTTCTGTTGTCACTTCTTCTGATCACCTGCACGATGATCAAAAAAACAACAGTATCAGAAGCAGATATGGAAAAGCAAGGATTCGTAAAAGCAATGATTGTGCAATTAGAACTCGACGGTTGCAGCTATATGCTTGAGCAGGAAAGCGACAAGAAACGATTAGAACCAGATGGTCTTCAACCTGATTTTCAAAAAGACAGCCTGAAAGTTTGGATCAAGTGGCAACCGGAAGATCGCATGAGCATTTGTATGGCAGGAGAGACGATTAAGTTGCTTGAAATCAAGAAAAGGTAAGCATAATTCATTTTCAATTCCCAATTTTCAATTTTCCAGGGATACAATGGAAAATTGAAAATTGAAAATATTTAGAATGTCCGATCCCAAACGTATACGAATCGTATTCCTCGGCACTCCCGGCTTCGCAGCATGCTCATTGGAGAAATTGGTTCAGGAGAAATACAATGTCGTTGGTGTTGTTACGGCGCCAGATAAACCTGCTGGTCGCGGACAACAAATTCACCAGAGCGAAGTCAAATTATCAGCTGTAAAAAATCATATTCCTGTATTGCAACCGGAGAAATTAAAATCTCCTGAATTTCTGGAACAATTGAAACAGCTCAATCCGGAACTGATGATTGTAGTAGCGTTCAGAATGCTTCCTGAAGTTGTTTGGTCATTGCCGAAAATGGGAACATTCAATTTGCACGGCTCTCTCCTACCCCATTACCGTGGTGCTGCTCCAATTAATTGGGCCATTATGAATGGAGAAACTAAAACCGGCGTAACAACATTTTTGCTTCAACAGGAAGTTGATACTGGAAATGTGCTGCTTCGTGAGGAAATTTCAATTGGAGCAAATGAAACTGCTGGTGAATTGCATGATCGGATGATGGTGATTGGGGCGGAGCTGGTTGTGCAAACGATCAATGGACTTTCAGATAACTCCTTGCGCGCACAAAATCAGGCAACCTTCATTTCTGAAAACGAAATACTACACGATGCGCCCAAATTATTCAGAGAAACCTGCAAAATTAATTGGGCTTGGAACGGCGAGCGCATCCGTAATCACGTGCGTGGACTAAATCCATTTCCTACAGCATGGGCTGAATTGAAACGTGATGATGGAACTCTTTTGCCCATGAAAATATTCTCTTGTCAGTTTGAGAAAGGAATCCCAGTTGGATTACCGGGAACAATTAATTCAAAATTGAGCATCAATGTTGCAGACGGAACACTCATCATCAACGAACTGCAAGCACCTGGGAAAAAGAGACTTTATGCTGAGGAATTTTTGAAAGGCTTCAAATTCACTTCCTCCGATTGTTTCGTCTAGTTTGTTACAAATCAAAATTGATTCGAAAGAGCAATCTGCTGAAATCCTTTGCCAGAGCGGTTTTCAGCGCATTTATCAACAGCCATTTCGATTTATCAACAAAACGTAATGAAATCGAAGTCAGGCGTTGTGAGAAAGATGATTCATTCTAATTTTGCAATTCTCCAATAGAGTCACAAAATCCAAAATATAATCGTCTAACAATTTATCACCACAAAAAATGAATAAAGCAGAACTGGTAGAGGCTATTGCAACGACCGCAAAAATCACAAAAGCAGATGCGCAACGTGCGCTTGATGCGACAATCGATACAGTCACAAAAGCGCTAAAGAAAGGCGATAAAGTTGCCTTAGTTGGGTTCGGAACATTTACTGTAGCAAAACGCGCCGCTCGTACGGGACGAAATCCACAAACAGGAAAAGCAATAAAAATTGCAGCGAAAAAAGTGGCAAAATTCAAAGCGGGAATTGATCTTGCGAAAACAGTGAACCGATAATTTCTCATTTCATTTCTTTAAACGCTCTGCATTTTGTGGAGCGTTTTTTGTTTCCGGCTTCTGTGAAATTTCACCAATTTTCAAGGTAACGGAAAGCACTTGTGTGGTCAGAGAAATAGACTAGCTTTGTCCTCCACAACAAACAAAACAACCATGAACAAAGCAGAACTTATCGAAGCAATCGCTACAAGTACAAAACTTTCTAAAGCTGATGCCGGTCGCGCTCTTGATGCAACAATCGAGAACATTACGAAGTCGTTGAAGAAAAGTGATAAAGTTTCTCTCGTTGGATTTGGAACATTTTCGGTTGCTAAACGTGCTGCCCGCAATGGAAGAAATCCACAAACAGGAAAAACAATCAAGATTGCGGCGAAGAAAGTTGCGAAGTTCAAAGCAGGTGCAGATTTATCCAAGACAGTGAATAAATAAGTGAAATTGACCCTATGAAGAAAGGCTTCTCTTGTGAGAGGCCTTTTTTTATTTCTTCAGTTCGAAGGACAACAATTGCGCCCAATCGAATGCTCTTTTATTTGTTATGGACTAAAACTCCATTGACGAAAAAGGTGTGATTTGAAGTTGAAAAATTGTAGACTTCTTGAGAGATTGTCGAATTCCAAT
>CAZBYM010000298.1:0-5714 GCA_964495745.1 uncultured Chryseobacterium sp.
GGATTCCTTGAAATTGTTGGTTGAACTGAGAGACAGCACACTTTTTGTTCACGCCATGATCGCTCCGCCACCGAGCAGATTTTGTCCGAAGGACACGTCCATCAAAGATGTAATGCTCATTGGCGATTCGCAAGTTGAGTTTCTACGCTTATCGGTCTACAATTATTGCGTCGTCAACAATTACAATCTAGTGGCTTCAATAGTTTGGTATGGCTCAACAACTGTAAGTTGGGGCACGTCTGATAAACTTGAAAATTACATCAAGACGTACAAACCGGATTTTGTCATCTGCGCAATTGGCCTGAACGAAATTGTAATCAAGAATGTTGAGCCGCGAAGAAAACACATTCAGACCATTCAAAATACATTCGCGAGAAATCATGTTCCGTATTATTGGATTGGTCCGGCAGCGTGGAGGAAAGATGACGGTATTTGTGAAATCATGCAGCAAGAACTCGACACTCTTTTCTATCCGTCGCACTTGCTAACACTTGAACGTGCTGCAGACAAACGACATCCTTCATTCGAAGCAACGAAAGTGTTGTTTGACAGCGCGGCTTCTGCCATGCACAGGTACACTCCACTAGCATTCCCGAATAAAGTGAAAGAATACAATAAACCGAAAAGCAGTCCATTCATTTTACTTCCTGTTCCTTCTAACTAAGCGATGAGATGAACTGGGAAGCCTTTTCAAAATTATTCTTACACACGTCGGAAGAGCCGCTGGTATTTCACACCGGATTTTTCCTGTTCATCTTTAGTGTCTTTTTGATTGGATACGCTTTTCTTTCCGGCACTATCAAATCAAGAAACATTTACATCACACTTTTCAGTTTCTACTTTTATTACATGACCAGCGGAACATTTTTGGTGCTGCTCATTTTTACCATTACCGCCGACTATTTTGTTTCTCGATTGATTGCGGCACAAAATAATATCACCAAGAGAAAATTATTGCTATTTCTTGGGATTCTGTTCAGCCTTTCCTTTTTGTTGTATTTCAAATACAGAAATTTCTTTTTCATTAACTCCAATTCAATTTTTGAAACAAATTACGTTGTGACAGAGTTGTTGTTGCCAATTGGAATTTCCTTTTATACGTTTCAGTCCATCAGTTTCTTAGTTGATACCTACAAGAAGAGAATTGCGATGCCAACATATTCAGAGTATCTGATGTTCATGTCGTTTTTCCCCCATCTCATTGCCGGACCAATTGTGAGAGCGTCCGATTTTCTTCCGCAAGCCGCAAAGGGCACGTCAATTTCAAAGGAAAATGTGAACGAAGGATTGTACATGATTCTGAAAGGAATTATTAAAAAAGCAATTATAGGCGATTACATTGCACAATATTCCGATAGTGTATTTTCGCAACCCGACGGATTCACGGGAACAGAAAGTATTTTTGGAACACTGTGTTATACATTTCAAATTTTCTTCGACTTCAGTGGGTACACCGATATGGCAATAGGAATTGCACTGCTGCTTGGATTCAGATTGGGAGTCAATTTTCTTTCGCCCTACAAAGCAAAGAACATTACAGATTTCTGGAGACGATGGCACATTTCACTTTCAGGATGGCTACGCGATTACATCTACATTCCAATGGGCGGAAACGCGAGCGGATTTGGACTTCAACTCATGTTCATTCTTATCACGATGCTCATTGGAGGATTCTGGCATGGCGCCGCTTGGAAATTTGTTTTTTGGGGAGCTGCGCACGGAACGCTTCTCATTCTGCACAAATTGTACATGAAGTATTGCAAATTCGACGATCGCTTACTAAGGCCATTGTATTGGCTCTTCACGTTTAGTTGCGTTGCACTATTGTGGATTCCATTCCGCGCTACCAGTTGGCACGATGCAGTTCTCGTTTACAAATCCGTTTTTTCGGGTGCAAATTGGGAAATGGCAAGATTAATTGTGTCGAATAATCCGCTGTTAGTGACGATTTTCTGTATCGGCGTGATTCTTGCATTGTTCCCTTCAAAGATGAAAGCCCGAATTCAGGATTTGTTTTATCGACTACATTTGATTCTGAAAATCGGAGTTCTCGCTGTTGTCATTCAGATTATCATTCAAATGCGTACGCAGGATGTTCATCCGTTTATTTATTTTGATTTTTAAGTCATGATGCGTTTTGTCAGTTCGGTTCTCCTTCTGTTGTTCTTTACTGCAGCGCATGCGGTAAACGATACAATCATCAAAACCGAGCTGAACAAGATTGAAAATCCCGACGGTCTTGCGAATGCAATGAATAAACTCCGTACGGTTCGTAGTAATACAGATTCTTCATTTGTCATAGCGCACTTTGGTGATTCGCATATTCAGGCTGACATTTTCTCCGGCGAAATCAGAAATAATCTCCAGGAAGTATTCCGATATGGTGGTGAAGGAATTCTGTTTCCATATTCCGTTTGCAAAAGTTACGGCCCGAAACATTTGACAACAACTACGATGGGTGAATGGACTTGGGCCACATTGTTGAAGAATCCCGACAATTATCCGATTGGAGTTACCGGATACACCTTAATTGCGAAAGACAAAAAAGCAACCCTGACGTTCGTGTACAATCCGCAAGGAAAAATTCAATATCGCGACACAACATTGATTGAAGAAGTTACGATCTGGCACAGCGCAAATAATTTCAAGTTGATTTTGAATAATCCGAAAGGCGCGATGAAAATTGTTTACGATACAATTTGTTTATTGAATGGATTTCAACGCACACGGATTCTCAACTATCGCATTGGAACGGAGCTCAAACTATCCTTCGACGCGAATGATACGAATGATGTTTTTCTATTCCACGGAATTTCATTTGAGAATCCATCAGCGCACGGACTGAATTATCATCGAGGAGCGGTTGTAGGCGCAACGTTTTTGCAATTGATCAGACAACAGGATGCGACGATCAATCATCTCAAACAAGTCAATCCGGATCTCTTGTTTTTCTCTTACGGATCAAATGAATCGTATGATGCAAACTTCAACGTAGAAAATTATTACACGCAAGTTTCTGCTTTTATCAAACGAGTGAGAATAGAAATCCCCGATATCAACATTATTTTCACCGGAACTCCTGATACACGATCGAATGGCAGATTTCCACTGAACACCGTTACGATCAACAATAAACTCCGGCAAATCGCGATTGAAAACGATTGCGCATTTTGGGATTTGAATGCCGTAATGGGCGGTGATAATTCAATCATGTATTGGTTGGACAATGGTCTTGCACGAAAAGACAAATTGCATTTCACGCGTTCGGGTTATGGTCTTCAAGGTGATTTATTCTCTTCTGCATTCATGGAATTGTATCGCGAGAAATACGATCACGGAATCAGTGGATTCTGCGAAACTCTTCGCAAACAAATTGACAAACAACTCGAAGGTTTACACAACGCACCTATTCCTCCTCAAGTTGTTGTTGGAGAACAAACTCACTACGTAAAAAAAGGAGAAACGCTTTCCATTATCGGGCGGAACTATGGCGTAACTGTACAGCAGCTCTGTGAGTGGAATAACATTACGACGGGCTCGGTTTTGCATATTGGACAGAAGATTGTGATTAGGAAGTGATAAAGTCATTTGTTGTTTCTGCGGAGTTTTCAGAAAATGAATAATTGAGGTGTTGTAAGTTGGGCGCAACTTCATGTACCGAAGTCTTACGCGACTATTCTCCCCCAAAGGGTGTACCGTTTGGGGGAGAATAGTTCACAAAAAGCGCAATTTTCAACTTGTAAAAACTCCGCTCTTTCAAAAAACCCGGATGATGATTCGAAAACTTACGCCTTCAAGTTGTCGTTTTGTGCATCCTATGGCATTAGGATCAACTCGACTTCCGAACGTCTATTGCACATAGCCTTCTGCTTTTTCCACAGCCTCAAATCAACAAAACCCGCCAATTTTGTCGTAACCTCAGCCAGTATAACAGTAATTGCAGAAGGATTATGCGTTGCATAATCCTTCTGTTTCTATTGCCAGTAAGTTCAACTCGTAATTGCAGAAAATGTATTTGTGTTATTCTCGATTTGAGCCACAACTATTCCCTAGAATGTCTCGTCGTATTCTCCATCCTTTGGCTTGAGACCTCCCGTGATAATCATTATCAAATCGATTAGCCACCAAATTCCAAGTCCGCCCAAAGTGAATAGTTGTATTATCCCAATTCCAATGTACCCGAGATAAAAACGATGAACTCCAAGTATTCCGACGAACAGACAAAGCAACAATGCAACCAGCTGACTTTTGCCCCCAGATGAAGCATTTGCATTTTTCTTTTGTTTCTTCCCGGGCTTCAGGGAGTCAACCTTTGAAATCTGTTTGCTCTGCGTTGTAACAACATCCTCATTCGCTTGAACAGTTAATGCAGCGCGTGTCTCTGATTGCTTTTCTACCAGTGCAATAATATTCTCCGCACCCATCACTTCTGGCGCGCTCACGGCCTTTGTCTCTGATTCAAATGAACTCACAATATTTATTACTTCAACAAGCGGAACATCTGTAATTATTTCTGGCTGGATAGATGAAGTCTTGTCGGTTTTGTGACTGTTGTTTACGTAAAACCCTTTTCGGTACAATCGTTTTTCAAGGGAACAGGAGGTGAGTAAAAATCCGGCAGCTAAAATGCCAATGAGTGCTATTCTTGTTTTCATAACTTTTGTTTTTATTATTAGTGTGTCCTACTCTGTACTAGCTTTTCGGTGACGCTGGGGGACGAGACAATGATACAATCGAATTTCCGTATCTCAAAAGGGTAGTCGTTTGTAAACGGGTAATTTTCAACATACTTGATTGCGAAGTGACTTGCGTTGGGTAATAGGAACGCGGATTTAGCGGATCAAACGGATAATCTGAAAAACAGTAAAAAAAAGAGTCTGGGGAACGAAAATTTCTATTAAAACACCATTTTCTCCATTATAAGTAAATTCGATTTGCCTTTTTTGTTTTTGATCAGCTAAGAAAGACAATGGAGTCTTGTTGCTTTCCCAATAGAACTCGTTGGTGCTCTTCAGCAACAATTATGCTTTGCCTGCAAACGTGGAAGTTGCATACTTATTGAAAAGTACAATTCTTAATTAATAATTATTCAACTTGAACTCCGCAGTTGGATAATTATAAGAAGGGGAAATAAAAACCTCTTGGCGATTCTTGAGTTGTACACTACCAACGCTGACTCGCTCTTGCCGCGCAGACAAAAATTGCGAAAGAAACCATCCATCATGAATAACGACACGATCTTCTTTTGTCAGCTTAATATCTTCGTATTTTTCTGCCCCATTAAAACGTATGGTGATTTCGACGGAGTCAGGTGCGGTGGCAATTGCCACAATGATCGGAATGTCATTTTGTGGCGCATCCAAATGCAAAGTTTCCCAAACTTGTCCACCTGCATTGTCTTTTACGAGATAGTCTGACGTGAACTCAAGTAGAGAACTGTAATAAGTTTGTTCCCCAACTTTAACAAAGATCTGATTCGCAAATACCCAATCATCACCGCTATAATGAGCCATCAGGTACATATATCCGTTTGTAGAAACTATTGCCTCCAAGTGACTCTTGTTCCTCCCCTTACACTTCAAGTGTCGGTACCACCCACCACCCTTAACCTCATCTTCTCTTAATTCAAATTTCATGAGAAACTCAGGAAGGTATAAATCAGCGTCTGATTTTCTCTTATCTAGAAGTTTTTGTGCACTGAATTGAGATTCTGC
>CAZBYM010000299.1:0-5699 GCA_964495745.1 uncultured Chryseobacterium sp.
ATCAACAATCAGATTGTTAATAACAGACTATATTATAATGGCTAATGGTATAATCTGTGTTAAAAGGAAACAACAACAATTCATTGGCGCTAACTGTGATTCTCACGACGATTCTTCATTAAGTTAAGCGCTCCCATAAACTGATTTTTTCTTCCGACATTTACGGCACAGAAGAATCGATATGCCAAAGATCTCCGTCAAAGCCGGCTCAATGCCACCCTCTCCAATCCGCAAACTTGTTCCTTTCGCTGAGAAAGCAAAAAAAGGCGGGAAGAAAATATTTCATCTGAACATTGGTCAGCCGGATATTGAAACGCCTGAAGTGATGTTGAACGCGATTAAGAATTCGAACATTCGCGTGATCGAATACACACACTCTGCAGGAAATGAAAGCTACCGAAAAAAACTTGCTGCTTATTATCAGCGGTTTGACATGCCTGTGAATACGGAAGATATTATCATCACAACCGGCGGATCAGAAGCGATTTCTATTGCCATGATGACCTGTTTCAATCCAGGAGATGAAATAATTATTCCGGAACCTTTCTACGCCAACTACAATGGATTTTCATGTGCTGCAGATTTGGTTGTAAAGCCTATTCGTTCATATATCGAAACCGGATTTGCACTTCCACCAATAGCAGAATTTGAAAAACTCATCACGCCGAAGACAAAAGGAATCATGATTTGCAATCCCGGGAATCCTACAGGATACTTGTACAATCGTGAAGAACTTGAAGCGTTGAAAGATCTCGTGAAGAAATATGATCTGTTTCTCCTTTCCGATGAAGTGTACCGTGAATTCTGTTACGACAACAAACAATATGTTTCAGTCATGCACTTGTCAGGAATTGACAACAACATCGTTTTGCTCGATTCAATTTCGAAACGATACAGCGCATGCGGTGCAAGAATCGGCGCTTTGATTTCAAAGAACAAAGATGTGATGGCCGGTGCATTGAAATTTGCACAAGCACGATTGTCTCCTCCTACATTCGGACAAGTTGGAGGTGAAGCAGCATTGGAAACTCCACAATCGTATTTCGATGCTGTGACAAAAGAATATACAGCACGTAGAAATTTTGTGATTGATTCACTTAACAAAATGGAAGGCGTTTTTTGTCCGAAACCAAGCGGCGCATTTTATTGCATTGCACGATTGCCAATCGACAATTCAGACACATTTTGTCAATGGCTACTTGAAGGTTTCGATTATAACGGACAGACAGTAATGCTTGCACCGGCCACTGGATTTTATTCAACTCCGGGAGCTGGAATTAACGAGGTTCGGATTGCTTACGTTTTGAATCTTGCAGATTTAGGAAGTGCGATGACTTGTCTCGAAGAAGCACTGAAAGTTTATCCGGGAAGAAAAGTTGTTGCTGCAGAACTGGCAGACCAGAAATGATAATTAGGTAATTGGGTAATGTGGTAATTAGTTAATGTGCGCTGATCCCAATTAACTAATCAACAAATTAGCAATTGACTAATTCACAAACTCGTATGCGAAGCGCATTTCTCGTCGTGATCTTGTTGCTTTACGGAGACTTATCTGCTCAAAACGGAGACATCAATCTGCTTCGGAAAATCCATCAACCCGTTAACATTGGTCTCGACAAGTCCATGAAAATAGTTTCCGGCTCTGTCGCTCCGTTGATGGTTGCTGTTCCGGTCGGGCTTCTGATTTACAATTACACACAAACACATTCGCTGACAGAAAGAAAAGAGCCTTATGTTATTGCTGCCGCATTAATCGGAACAAGTGCGATCACATTCGGGTTGAAATATGCTGTAAACCGGCCTCGCCCTTTTGTAACTTACCCTGACATTATCCAGAAGGACACTCACGTCGGACCTTACTCATTTCCTTCAGGTCACACTTCCTCGGCTTTTGCGCTTGCTACTTCGGTAAGTCTATGCTATCCAAAGTGGTACATCATTGCTCCGGCATTCGCTTGGGCATTCACAGTTGGTTATTCCCGCATGAGATTAGGAGTTCACTTCCCAACTGATGTTTTAGTTGGTGCTTTCATTGGGGCGGGATGCTCTTTTGCAAGCTTCTACGTAAATAAGAAACTTTCCGACTAACGGCTGATTTTCACCGACATACGTTTTGCACAAATTTGCGCGTTTTTGAAGCTTAGTTGTACCTTGCGGACAATTCAATTACGGCTAACTAAACCTTAACACATTATGAAGAAAAACTTTCTTGTACTAGGGTTATTGGTATGCACGTCTGGATTGATCAAAGCACAGTCAGTTTCGCCTGATGTTATTGCAACAGCTGGTGAATTCTATTCTAATGCTAGCGGATCAATTTCCTGGACATTAGGTGAACCTATGGGTGAAACCTATTCGCAGACTAATAACATCCTAACGCAGGGATTCCAACAACCTTGGGACTTTGGTACCAGTGTACCAACTCCTCAAACTCCGGTCAATGCGGATGTTTATCCAAACCCGACCAGCGATGTTGTTAACCTGCAATTTGGTGACAACTCGAATGGACTTTATGTTATCGAAGTGTACAATACACTTGGACAACAGTTAAGTGCTTCGCAGTTTTCTGCAACACCTTCATCACGCGCAACAGTCTCCTTGACTGATTTCGCTGATGGAATTTATTTCATTACTGTCCGCAAAGTGGATGGTTCTGAAACGTCTACATTTAAAATAACCAAGAACTCTTAAAAACCAATCCCTATTTAGAATCATGAAAAGATTATTTACCCTTTTCCTGGCTTTGACAGCGACGACACTTGTGTTCGCACAAGCTCCTCAGCAAGTCAAATATCAGGGTGTAGCAAGAGACGCTGCCGGTGCAGTAATTGCTAACGGAACACTTACAGTTCAATTTGACGTTCACACAGGTTCGGCTTCCGGACCAATTGTTTACACAGAATCACATGCAGGTGTTACAACAAACATGTTTGGTTTGTTCAGCATCAACATGGGTTCAGTTACGCCATTTCCTGCTAACCTTTTTGGTGCTGGAATGGAATTCCTTGAAGTATCTGTTGACTTCGGTACAGGATTAACTTCAATGGGAACTTCACAGTTCCTTTCTGTGCCTTACGCTTTGTTCGCTGACTCTTCTGCGAATCCTGGTCCTGCGGGTGCCATGGGTCCTTCAGGAGCTGATGGTGCAACAGGTGCTGTAGGTGCAATGGGACCTTCCGGTGCTGATGGTGCTACTGGCGCTGTAGGTGCAATGGGACCTTCAGGTGCTGATGGTGCTACTGGCGCTGTAGGTGCTGCTGGCCCTGCTGGCGCAAACGGTGCTACTGGTGCTACTGGTCCAAGTGGAGCTGATGGTGCTACTGGTGCTGTAGGTGCTGCTGGTCCTGCTGGTGCAATGGGAGCTGCTGGTCCTGCTGGCCCGATGGGCCCTGCTGGTGCTAACGGAGCTACTGGTGCTACTGGTGCTGCTGGTGCAGTTGGTGCGATGGGACCTGCTGGTCCTGCCGGTCCGATGGGTCCTGCTGGTGCGAACGGTGCTACTGGAGCTGTTGGTCCAACTGGCCCTGGAAGTGTTACTGGAACTATTAACTATGTATCCAAGTTTACTGCTGCTAACGCACTAGGAAACTCGTTGATGCAGGATAATGGAACAAGTATGTCTATTAATAGCGCTCCTGTTCTTAATAGCCAACTTTATGTGAACCGGACACAGCTAACTGTGAACGGTGATAACCAAGCTACAGTCTATGCTTATCGTACTCGCGACTCTCAGAACGATGGTACAGGATATGGAAACGCAGTGACAAACTCTGCTGTGAAGTCTTATAACTTCTGGGGTGATGTGTACACTTTCGGATCTGCTGCATACAACTGGAATGACTATTCCCGTTGCGGTGGTGCATTTGGGGCTGATCAAGGTGGTACGTATTGGGGGTCTTTGGGCTATCGCTCATCTGGCTTGTTAAACTACGGAGTATACGGATCAGCTGCTTACGCAAATGGTGCTGGTCGTATGTCTAATGGTATCAAGTCTGGTATCGGTGCAGGTTTCTACGGTGACCTTATGGGTGGCTGGGTACGCGGTGAAGTAATGGGTCTTACTACTATGGGATCTTTGTATTCTGCGTTCAACATTGGAAACACATTCACTGTTGGTTACCACGCTGATCTTGTAAGAACAGGTTCTACAATGACGCCTGCTTACGCAGTTACTTCAACTTCAGTTAAAGTTTATGATGATGGTTCTAACCAATTGTCAAACGGAACTGTACGTGTAAACTTCACTCCTGAGTATGCTGCATTGATCGCTGGAAGCGGTAAGCCTACTGTAACTGTATCCGCAATGGGTCAGTGCAATGGTCTTTACATTGTTTCTATTGACGAAGCTGGATTCACAGTTGCTGAAATGAACGGTGGTTCTTCTAACGTTGAGTTCTCATGGATCGCAGTTGGTAAGCGTACAGACGCTGGCACTGCTCCTGAAGTTCTTACTTCACCTACCTTCACAGAGAAGATGCAAGGTGTAATGTTCAACGACGGAAACACAGAGCAATCTGGTACTCCACTTTTCTGGAACGGATCTAGTCTTGAGTTCAATGCAGCACCTGCTGTTGACAAAGGACCAAAGATTGAGCCTAACAGAAAGTAATCGAATAACTTATTGAGTAAGTCCCGTACGGTTCGCCGTGCGGGACTTATTTTTTACATTGCAGCGGATGCGATTCACCATATTATTTTGTCTCTTCCCTTTCTTTCTTGATGCACAGCACGCAGAAGTGGCTCCTTCTTGCACTGAAAACTATTTCAAATATGTGATCGGCGCGCTTGCGCACGATACAATGCAAGGACGATTACCAGGGACAACTCAGGAAAAACAATCGGCTCAGTTCATTGCGAGAGAATTTTGCAAAACCGGGTGCCCACCGCTCAACAAGAAACAATACTGTTACCCATTTGAATTCAAGAATGCCGATTCTTCAATTACGAAGTCCTGTGGAAATGTAATTGCCAAACTGGATACTAAATCAAAATACATCGTTGTTATTACAGCACACTACGATCATATTGGCAAAGGCGACCATCATTCAAACGATCCTTTCTCTCACCAGATTCACAATGGAGCAGACGATAACGCGAGCGGAGTCGCAATGCTTCTCGGATTGGCCGCGTGGTGCAATGAACACAGGAAAGAATTGAAATACGATTTTATTTTTGCTGCTCTCAGTGGCGAAGAAGATGGGCTATTCGGAGCGCAGCACTTTCTTAATTCCGGAATTGTGGATACATCCAAAATAATCTGCAACATCAACTTTGACATGGTTGGACATCTTGATTTGATGAGACCACTTGTGATTCTGGATGCCGCGCTGTTGTTTCCAACCTGGGATTCAATTCTTCCGGTTGATTCTGCTGCTACTTTTCTTGTCCAAAGAAAAACGAATGTGATTAAAGGAGGTGCCGATCATTGCGTTTTTCTGGAGCGCGGAATTCCGGCAATTCTGATTTCAACCGGATTGACTTCACATTATCACCGACCAAGCGATGATATCGACACAATAAACTTTTCAGGAATGGTTGGCATCAGTTCTTATGTTCAGGAACTAATTCTCAATCTGAACCGAAGAAAAAATCTGGAATTAGTATTGCAGTGATTCCCCGTTGAGGAAATCTACAATACGATTTCTCGTGACATGAAGGATACGACACCGGGTACCGGCGACAAGATCGGCGACGACGAG
>CAZBYM010000300.1:0-5674 GCA_964495745.1 uncultured Chryseobacterium sp.
TGTTGCTACTGATATGCACTCCATTAATTCTGGTGGTGTAATCTTAAATGGAATTGAAACGCCATTTCTTGCTGGAAGATATCATTCGTGGGTGATAGATGAAAAAACTTTGCCGGTTGAGTATGTAATTACGGCAAGAGATGCGGATGGGAATATTATGGCCATCGAAAATCGATCAGAGAAAATTTATGGAGTGCAATTCCACCCTGAATCAATCATGACTCCTTCAGGTGAATCAATCATGTTGAATTTTTTGAATAGCTAAGATGAAAGCAACTCTCGAAAAACTTTTCGATCAGCAAAGCTTGAACACTCAGGAAGCGTTCGAAACTCTTTGTGCTATTACTCGAGGTGAAGTGAATGATTCACATATTGCGGCCTTCATGACAGTTTACAGAATGCGCGAAGTGACATTGAAAGAACTGCGTGGTTTCCGTGAGGCTTTGTTGTCGCTCGCGATGAAAGTTGACTTGCCTTCAGAAGAAGCAATTGATTTGTGTGGTACTGGCGGCGACAATAGAAATTCCTTTAATATTTCGACTCTTTCTTGTTTCGTAGTTGCTGCTGCAGGTGGAAGAGTGATTAAGCACGGCAATTACGGCGTGTCTTCTGTTTCGGGTTCGTCAACGGTCCTGGAGCAAGTTGGTTACAGATTCACTACGAATAACGGCGAGCTCGAACGATCGCTTGATGAAAGTGGAGTTTGTTTTTTGCATGCGCCATTGTTTCACTCTGCATTGAAGAATGTTGGTGTGATTCGAAAACAATTGGGTGTTCGTACTTTTTTTAATATGATGGGTCCATTGGTTAATCCGGCGCAGCCTAAACATCGACTTACGGGAGTTTTCAGCAATGAACTTTTGCGAAAGTATAACTATTTACTTCAGTCGTCGAATGAAAATTATACTCTTGTGCATAGCGAGGACGGATTCGATGAGATATCCTTGACTGCACCCGTAAAAGTGGTGACTCGAGTTAGCGAAGATGTTTTTGATGCTGAAGAGTTGGGATTGCCAACATGTACAGTTGAAGAATTGTATGGTGGTGCTACAGTTCAAGATGCGGCTGAACTATTCCTGGAAGTGTTACGCGGACATGGAACTATCGCCCAAAGTAATGTTGTCGCGGTGAATGCCGGATACGCATTGTACAATTTGGGAATTACACTTGATCCTCGCGCTGGTTTTTTCTTAGCATTAGAAATGTTGCGATCAGGGAAGGCAAATGAAACATTTAAAAAATTCATGCAGATTGGAACTGCAGTAAAAGCGAAATAATTATGACTAAAGAGAAATCAATTCTTCAGGAAATTGTTGCATCGAAAAAATTGGAAGTTGCTGAAAGGAAATTACTTTATCCAGTGGCCTTGTTAGAGCGCAGTTTGTTTTTCGAGACGCGGCCTGTTTCATTGAAGAAATATTTGCAACGTCCTGACTTAAATGGAATCATTGCAGAATTCAAGCGAAAGTCTCCTTCGAAAGGAATGATCAACGCATATGCCGATGTCGCAAAAGTAAGTTTGGGTTACATGCAAGCTGGTGCTTCGGCACTTTCTATATTAACAGATGCCAAGTATTTCGGTGGGAAGAGTGGAGATCTTGAAATGGCACGAAAAATTAATTACTGTCCAATATTGCGTAAAGATTTTATTGTCGATGAGTATCAAATTGTCGAGTCCAAGTCAATTGGAGCAGACGCAATCTTGCTCATTGCAGCAGCCTTGTCTCAAAGTGAAATCAAATCGCTTTCAGCATTGGCGATTTCACTGGGAATGGAAGTGCTATTTGAAATGCATGAGGCACAAGAATTGGAGAATTATAAATCGGAATTCATTGCCGGAGTCAATAGTAGAAGTCTTCATGATTTCTCTGTTTCGTTGGAGCGTGCGGAAAAATTTGCATTGTTGTTGCCGGAAAACTCAGTTAAAGTTGCTGAAAGTGGAATCTCTTCACCTGCTGATGTGCGTAAGTTGAAATCAGCTGGTTTTGATGGATTCCTGATTGGCGAAGAGTTCATGAAAAACTACAATCCTGCAAAAGCTTGCGGAAAATTCATTTCTGAATTGCGCGAAGCGATTGAGCATGATAAGGGTTCAAAAAAATTGTAAGCACAAACTATTTAATTCTTCAAGAATGTTGATCAAAGTTTGCGGAGTAAAATTGGATGAAGATCTGGCTGCGATTGCAAGTGCAGGAGTTGATTTTGTGGGCTTGATTTTCTACCCGGCTTCTGCGCGTTATGCGGGCGGTTCAATTGACAAGAATCTGGTTGAGTTATTGGCGAAAACGTATCCGAATTTGAAACGTGTTGGTGTATTTGTTAATGCTGATCGGGAAGATGTGTTAATCAATGCTGAAAGTTATCATCTCAATACATTGCAATTTCATGGCGAAGAAACGCCGGAGTATTGTGCGCAATTCAAAGACAGATTTTCAATTATCAAGGCTTTGGCAATTGAAACCGAAGAAGATTTCGGAGCTTGCGAAAAGTACGAAGGCATTTGTGACTATTTCCTTTTCGATACTTCTGGTCCGTTGCCAGGAGGAAATGGTTACGGTTGGGATTGGAGTTTATTGTCGGCCTACAACGGAGATACACCTTTCCTATTGAGTGGTGGAATTGGACCGGCAGATATTCTGAAAATTTGCGCAATACGTCATCCTCGCTTAACAGGTATAGACATCAATAGCAAATTTGAAAAAATCCCAGGTGTGAAAAATTGTGAGGCGATAAAGTCATTTGTAAGAATCATAAAAGCTGGAGAATATGAAATATACGGTGAGTGAAAACGGTTATTACGGAGAGTTTGGAGGAGCATTCATTCCCGAAATGTTATGGCCAAATGTGAATGAACTTAAACAGGTTTATCTCTCTACATTTCTTGATCCTGAATTTCGAAAACAATTCGATGACTTGTTACGCGATTACGTTGGACGTCCAACTCCGTTGTTCGAGGCCAAGCGACTTTCTGAGAAGTATGGTTTTCGCATTTTTCTAAAGCGTGAAGATCTTTGTCATACAGGCGCACACAAAATCAACAATACGATTGGACAAATTCTTCTTGCACAGCGAATGGGGAAGAACAGAATCATTGCTGAAACTGGCGCCGGGCAGCATGGAGTTGCAACGGCAACTGTTTGTGCGTTGATGGGAATGTCGTGTATAGTTTATATGGGCGAAGTCGATATTGCTCGTCAGGCACCGAATGTTGCTCGAATGAAAATGTTGGGAGCGGAAGTGCGTCCTGTTTCTTCAGGAAGTAAGACATTGAAAGATGCAACCAACGAAGCCATTCGTGATTGGATCAACAATTCTTTAGATACATTTTACATTATTGGCTCTGTTGTTGGTCCGCATCCATATCCTGATATGGTCGCGCATTTTCAATCGGTGATCAGTGAAGAAATCAAATTACAGCTCTTGAATCAAACGGGTGTTACTAATCCGGATGCGATCATTGCTTGCGTTGGTGGCGGTAGCAATGCAGCTGGGGCGTTTTTTCATTTTCTCGATGACAATGAAACAAGATTAATTGCGGTAGAAGCTGCCGGCAAAGGAATTGATTCAGGATATTCTGCAGCAACATCTGTGTTGGGAAAAACCGGCATAATTCACGGCAGCAAAACATTATTGATGCAAAATGAGGACGGGCAGATCACCGAGCCACATTCTATTTCCGCCGGACTTGATTATCCCGGAATTGGTCCGCTTCATGCGCACCTTTTCAAAACCGGAAGAGCAGAGTTTGTTTCAGCTACTGATGATGAATCGCTGCAAGCTGCGTTCGAACTCACGAGACTCGAAGGAATAATTCCAGCTTTAGAAAGTGCACATGCAATTGCTGCACTCGACAAAATAAATTTGCCGAACGGTTCAACAATTGTAGTTAACCTATCAGGGCGCGGAGATAAAGATCTTGCGACATACATTGATAACATGAGGTCATGAACAGGATAGATAAATTGTTTGCACAAAAAAACAAGAATGTGCTCGGAGTGTATTACACTGCTGGATTTCCCGAACTGAATTCGACATCGACGATATTATCTGAATTGCAGAATAGTGGCGTAGATATGATCGAAGTGGGAATGCCATTCAGTGATCCGTTAGCGGATGGTCCGGTGATTCAGGAATCATCAAGCGTTGCGCTGGAGGGTGGAATGTCTATTCGTAAACTTTTTGCGCAACTGAAAACGATGAGGGAAACGATTCATGTTCCAGTAGTGCTCATGGGTTATCTTAACCCGGTTTTGCAATTTGGATTTGAAAAGTTCATGCGTCACTGCGCAGATTGTGGTATTGACGGACTCATTCTCCCTGATCTTCCAATTGAGGAATTTGAAAATGCTTACCGTCCGTTTTTTGAAGTGCACGGTGTTCACCCAATTTTCCTGATTAGTCCTAGGACACCTGCGGAGCGGGTTAAGAAAATCGCCGGTCTAAGTAAAGGATTCGTATATCTGGTTTCATCTTCATCAACCACTGGCACCGCGGGTGAATTTTCGCAAGAACAAAAAAATGCAATTCAACGCACGAGTGAATTGGTGAATAAAATTCCTGTGGTAGTTGGATTCGGAATTCACAACGGGAAAACATTTCACGATGCAACGGATCACACTAATGGCGGTATTGTGGGAACAGCATTTATCAGGCAGCTGCAATCATCTCCGGATATTCAAACTGCAGTCAGAAACACCATGAATCAACTTAACATCACGCAATATGATCGTTCAACTTACTGACAACATTCAAGCCTCTCAAGAAAGTGTTGTGCTTGAAAAAATAAATGCTCTCGGTTATCAGGTCACTGATGTAAATACAGATGACAAACGGTATCTGGTATGTACAGGCTCACGTGCATTCGATATTCGCGAAATTGGAAACATGGAAGGTGTTCGAGATGTGCATTATGTGGGTGATGCCAATCAATTGGTTTCGCGAGAATGGAAAGTTGGCAATACTGTGATAGATCTTGGAGACGGAATAAAGATTGGAGATGGAGATCTGGCGTTGATGGCAGGCCCATGTTCGGTGGAAGACTCAGCCCAAGTAGAAACTACAGTACAGTTTCTTCTGAAGCATAATGTGCGTATCATGCGTGGTGGAGTTTTTAAGCCGAGAAGTTCGCCTTATGCGTTTCGAGGATTAGGTTATGACGGACTGAAAATGTTTTATGAAATTTGCAATTCAAACGGAGTTCGTATTGTGACGGAAGTAATGCAGGCCGATCAGATTGATCAGATGGTTAATCACGTTGACATTTTTCAGGTAGGAGCGCGAAACGCACAAAACTTTACACTGTTGGATGCGCTTGGTAAATGTGGAAAACCCGTGTTACTGAAACGAGGTATCTCAGGAACGATTGAAGAAATGCTTGCTTCGGCTGAATACATTTTCTCAGGAGGCAATGAACAAATTATTCTTTGCGAACGCGGCATTCGCACATTCGAAAGAGCATCGAGAAATACGCTTGATCTAAATGCAATTCCTATTTTGAAGAAGCGATCGCATTTGCCCGTTGTGGTTGATCCATCGCATGGGATTGGAATTCGTGATCACGTAGGCGACATGGCACTCGCTGGTGTAATGACAGGAGCGGATGGAATAATAATGGAAATTCATGAAACTCCGGAAAAAGCGCGAAGTATTTTAAAAACACGAGTGGGAAGAAATA
>CAZBYM010000301.1:0-5640 GCA_964495745.1 uncultured Chryseobacterium sp.
ACGGAATCTGCACGTTCGATTTTTTCGAACTTTTCGGGTCTTTCATCAGTTCGACTTTTTCAGAGGGATTGAAACAAGTGATAATGAATTGAGCGAATTTAGTGCAAGAATCAATTCAAATAAATTTTTCGCCTCTCAAAATGCATCGGAATCTTACAGCCAATCCGATCAAGTTTTCAAATAATACAACTCTACGTTCCTTCGTCTTTACTAATAGACCAATGATATGCCCAATGGCTGAATTCATCGCCAAAACAAGGATTCCATTTAACCGGATCGTCGATTGACATTTTTCCAAAAAATCTTACATCTGCAATGTTCTCACTTGTGTAGGTTCATTAACCCGACTCGCATGAGATAGGTTTGTATACCAAAACACCCTAACATGGTTTACATCTATCAATTCGGTCAAAAATGCAAGGAATTCAAAGTTCTCGCTCTGTTTCTTTTGCTTGTTGCTACCAATAGTCCTGCCGCTAATCGCTATTGGATAGCTAATACTGCCGGCAGTTGGCATGATCCCGCGAATTGGGCTACAACATCAGGTGGCGCAGGTGGCTCCAGCATCCCAAACCTTGCAGACATTGCAGTTTTTGATGTTAATGGATCAGGAGATTGCATTATCAGTGCTGACATGATGGTAGACGGCTTGCACATGCTATCGGGATTTGCCGGGAATGTAAGCGCAAGTGGAAATCCAATAATTACTATTGCGAATAGCGGATTCGTTCAACAGTCGGGAAGTTTTTATGGAGCAAGTGCTTTTATTGAAGTTCTTTCTCCTGTTGTATTGACAGGCGGAGTATTTATTTCTTCGGATGATATGCTACGCATTGGCGGACAATACATGAATGATCAAACTATTTTCAGTCAGAGCGGAACAAATGTTTTTCTTCCCAATTATGGCACTGTTGCATTTTGTCCTGATGGTGGATGCGAGCCTATGCGATTTACAATTACTTCAAACAACAACACGGTCTTCAACAAAGTATTTGCAGAAGCGCAATCATCCTGCTCGCCTGCTACTCCTTCAACACTCGAAGTTTCGAATGGCTCCATGATTCGTGTATCGGGAGAACTTCATCATAACGACGGTATTCTTAATGGACAATGGTCGTGCAATGGAGATCTTTTCGTTAACGCAGCAGCTGATGCAGGCGTTGGCACAATCACTTTTGCAGGAGCACAAATGCAATCCTATTATCGATTGAGTGGGGCAGGTTCTACTTGCCGTATTGTTATTGACAAAACAGGAGGTATGGTTCTTCCGGGATCAACAACTAGTGATTTCGCTGTGAATGCATTCGCTTTGATCAATGGAGATTTTCAAATGCCATCTGATACTTTTTACATTGAAGGAATTCACACTGGTGGCGACACGATCTTTACTCAACGCAACGGAATAATAGATCACAATGAAGGCTGGGTAGCATTCGTTGGATATGATACTGCACAGTCTTACGTTTCTGCTCAGATTTCCGGATCGAACATTAATCTGAACAATGTGGCTCTCATGGCCGCTCCTTCACCGGAAACTTTTGTGCTTCAAATTGCATCATCCGGAACTCTTCACATTGAGAACACACTTGTTTTGGGCAATGGGTCGTTGGTCGACGGAACTCTTATACTTGAAGGCGATATTTTTGTTGAGCCTGGTTTTACATCAAGCAATTCAACCGTAGTCTTTACCGGCAACAACACACAAATAGTTGATCTTTCAACCAACACTTCGGCGCTCAATGGAAACATCACGATCAACAAAAGTGCCTCAGACGTACTGTTGTCTTCTCCTCTTACGCTTGATGCATCAGGTCAGTCAATTGTTTTCACAAGTGGAATACTACAAACCAATTCTTCATCACCACTCGTGCTCGGGTCACAAACAACAGTTTCCGGAGCGAATAATTTATCGCATGTATCCGGTCCAACAACAAAACTTGGCAGCGCCGCATTCGAATTCCCAATAGGAAACGGAATTTACTTTGCCCCCATTGGAATCTCATCCTGTATTGATGGAACAACTGCAATTACTGCTGAGTACTTAACAAACTTCGTTGCTCCTTCATCAACAGGCGATCCGGTTATTGCTCCACTTGCAACTGTTTCTGATTGCGAACAATGGAGTCTTATTCAGAACAATGGATCAGACTCTGTTTTTGTGACAATGTACTGGAATGCTCCACAGAGTTGCGCGATTGCTTCAACGCAGGATGTTAGTCTTGCATACAACACTGCAAATTCCTGGACATCACTCGGGGCAAGTGTTGTTGCAGGAAGTGCTTCGTCCGGAAATGCGACTTCGGCTTCACCGATACAACCGAATGGTATCCTCACCTTAGGAAATACGCTTACAACCTCTGTGAATGCATCGAATACCAATGCCGCTTTCTCCGCCTCTCCAAATCCATTTTCGGATATAGTTGAACTTAACGCAAGTGGCGCCGGTCAAGTAATTGTGATGGACTATCTGGGTCGCACAGTGTTAGCTCAGAATTGCCAAGCCGGGAAAAACATCCTGAACACTTCAACTTTGATACCCGGTGCGTACACAATTTACTATTCAGACAACACATTTCAACAAAGTGTACGGCTAATTAAATTGTAAAACAGCGAATGAATCCGAGAAGAATAACAGCAACAATGTGTTAGCAGTATTTTGAAAATCTACAATGAAAATAAACAAGATATTCCCATCCAATTTGTAATTATATTTGACCTTATCGAAACAAAATAATTATGATCACCCCCGCTCCCGCTACCAAACACAAAATTGTCATGCTTGTTGACGACAACGACATTGATAATTATATTAACGAAAAAATTATCAAGGGTTGTGTTTTCTCAGAGATCGTTTACGTAAACACAAGCAGTACAAGTGCCATTGAGTTTTTGAGAAACCTTTCGGTGAATCCAGAGCTCAGGGCAGATCATCTTCCTTCCGTATTATTTCTGGATATCAATATGCCTATCCTTGATGGTTTCCAGTTTTTGGAAGAACTGGGAAGATTGGAAGACGAAGTAAAAAATTATGTCAAAATCGTGATCCTTACGAGTTCAATTGACCCTATCGATCTCGAGCGTTCACATAAATATCCGGCCGTTTGCAAGTTTCTTAACAAGCCGTTGACAGAAGAAAGTTTGCTTTCATTGTAAATTGAGATTGATTCATCACTGCCGAACTGTAACGAATTACACTAACATTAGTATCATAACCCGTACAATTCTCCATACCCCATGTTAGAAAAAGTTGTGCAACAGCTTGACCAGAATAAATTCTCTGCATTGCAGGAAATTTTCCGGAAAAACAAAGGCGACAAGTTTGAAAAGCTGCTCTTGGCCTTGCGCGAAGGCCAGGCCGATGATTCTGTTAGAGGAGAACTGGGCTTGACGAACAGTTCATATTACACATTGAAGTCCCGCCTTCAAGATAAAGTACAGGAATATCTTTTCAGCTCGACACAAGACAATCGCGCTGAACTTTTGAAGTTAACTTCTTCTGTGCCCACACTTGTTTATAATAGTCCCAAGGCTACCTCTGTCATGCTGTTGTTGTTTCTCGAGCAGGAACTTAAGAAACACGATATGCCTGCAGAGTTGGTAATCGTTTACAACGCGCTTAAGAAACTACATCTCAATTCGAAAAAGTATTACGACTTCGAGCAGCGTTACAATAAAAATGTGGCTTACATGCTTGCTCTGGATAAAGCAGACGATGCATTGGTTCGATACAACATTGAACTAGGAGAATTTCTATTATCAGGTGCACAATCGCATGTCGACGTCTTGAAGTTGTTGCTGCGCGAGATCAGGAATCTGGCGAACTTGTATGAGTCTCACCGTTTAACATTTATCAAAAACGTTTGTGAAGCTGCTTATGGAATTTTTGTTCATCCGAAACACTTCATTCACGATTCGGAGAACAGTGTTGATCAGACTTTGGCCTCGATTCAGGAAACAATTCAAAATTATCCTGACGACAGATATTATGTGCACATGCATCCGTTGTACCACTTTCTCGCGTTCGAATACTACCACAAGCTAGGACTTCATAAGAACAATCAAGCTGCGTACGACTATTTACGTGAACACCTTTTTGAACTACTTTGTCTTTCGCATACAATGCCCGTTTACAAGTTTTTGGTTTCAACTGCAGAACGAAGTCTTCAGCTTGAAAAACCATATGACCTGGACGACGAGTGGTTCACGAAAGTTTCTACGCTCGTGGAACCGGAAATGGAAACCGATATTTATTATTACAGGATGTATCGTGCATACGCTTGTTTTTCCCGGAAAGAGTATTCGAAAGCCGCGGGAGAACTTGATGAATTGCTTGCCGGTGTAAATTATAAGAAATCTGCGTTAGTTGAAATTCAAGCCAAATTGTTTCTTGCTGCGAATTATCTCTTTGGAGGTAAAGCTGAATTAACAGAAAATGTATTGCGGTCTTTAACTCGAAAATTCAATCCTGATGAAGTATTCGTAAAATACAATGGAGGATTACAGCTTTTGAAGTTTCTAAAAACCGGAATCACCAATATGAATGCCGGGAAAGATGTGAAGACGAAAGAAGAGTATGCCGCCTTCTCTGGTTTGTCGAAAGATCAACTTAGTGTTCTTCCGTTTTTCAGAGTTTCGGATGAACAACTTCTGTTTGTTTCGAAATTATAGTCTCGCCGTACTGGCTCCAAATTTCAGGCAAATTCCGAGACGTAATGTGAGTGAGAATCCCTGAGATCTTTCCAATTCAAGTTGTTCGCCGTTGCCAACTGCATTAATCTCATGATATGCAATTCCCGCTCCTGCACTTAACACCAAATGTTCTACGAATTCATGCGAAGCTCCAAATCCCGCGCTGGTTTGCCAACCTTGATAACGCATTGCAGCGTAATCAGGTTGTATACCCTTGCCCGATTCTTTGTAGAGCCAGGTTGACAAAGCAACTGCGTTACCGCTCAAAGGCGCATCAAGATAACGGTCATAGCCGAAGTTGAAATACACCATGTTTTTCCCTGACTCCGAAGCAGAAAACGTTAACCCAACCATTCTCAATTCCGTGTGGATTCCGTAGACATTTTTCGTCTTCATCTGAAGAATGGGCCCAGCGATCAAATGAATCCGCTTTATGATCCGTATTCCCAAATAAGGGATAGTGCCGATGCCGAAATTGTTTCCACTCACACTCGAGTAAATACCCATTTCGGTAATAAATGGAGTTGTTTTGCGCTGCGATAAAGCTGGCGTAGCGAAAACAAGTAACATGGCGGAAAGTATGCCGATAATAATGCCGTTTCGCTTTATAGAAGTAGTATGTTCCATCTTGAGTTTGTAATTGATGAAACAAATCTCCCCCGAAATAATGGTCAATGAAATCCGCTACGGAGCGCGAACTTGCGTGTGTAAGGATTCCCGAAGTTTTGACCAGTTCCCGCGAAACTCACGCCGTCCTTCGGACGATACAGTGCGCTGCTCAAACTGACGGCAGACTTCTGATCGAGTAATTCGACTATCGGAACACATCCTAAACACCAATGTCACATCGAGTGATTCGACGAAGGAGAACAACCTAAACAGGAATGTCACATCGTGTGATTCGACGAAGGAGAACAACCTAAACAGGAATGTCACATCGTGTGATTCGAC
>CAZBYM010000302.1:0-5631 GCA_964495745.1 uncultured Chryseobacterium sp.
ATCTCGACGTAGATCAGGGCATGAACTCGTCCTACATCTGGGATATTTTTGAAGATAACTCGGGTAATTTCTGGTATGCAACTGATGGTGGCGGTGTCACACGATACGACGGTAAATCATTTCTTCACTACACGGAAGACCAGGGATTGGTAAGCAATTATGTTCGGCATATTATTCAGGACAGAAAAGGGAATCTTTGGTTCGCAACCATCAGTGGACTTTCGAGATACGATGGAATAACGTTCACCAATTACGACCGGAAATCGGGATTGAAGCATAACTCGATCTGGTCGTTGCTGGAAGACGATGACGGAAACATCTGGTTGAGTACCTACGGTGGAGGTGTCTCGATGTACGATGGAACTAATTTTACACACTATACCACTCAGCAGGGCTTAGCTAGCAACATGGTTTGGACAATGTTGCAGGATAAAGCCGGGACGATGTGGTTCGGAACAAACGGTGGAGGGTTGTGTCAGTTCGATGGCACGGCTTTCTCTACTTATTCCGTTGCGCAAGGATTACCGGATAGTACGATTCTCGTGATCAAGGAAGATATTCATAGAAATCTCGAGCTTGGGACACAGGGTGGATATGTGGTGTTGTCGTCAGCACGAACTTCCGCAATAATTTACACCACACAACAAGGGCTACCGAGTAATCATATCCGTTCGATTTATCAGGGAGAAACGGGTCCATTGTGGCTTGGTACATATGGTAATGGTGTGGTGTCATTTGATGGACTTTCTTTTACACAAATCTCGAGTGAGGAAGGATTGAGTGATGGACACATCGTCTCCATGCAGGAAGATGGCGCGGGCAACTTGTGGTTTGCAACTTATGGCGGAGGTGTTTGTAAATACAATCCACGATCGTTTCATCATTACACCGACAAACAAAACCTTCCAAACTTTTTTGTGTGGTCAATTGCACAAGACACTGCCGGGCAGATTTGGTACGGTACAAATCATGGAGGAGTGATCGTGTACGATGGTTTCCATTACGAACAATACACAACGAAGGAAGGTCTGTGTAGTGATGTGGTTCGTGCCGTGTTGTGTGCGAACGACGGCAGTTATTGGTTCGGTACATACGGTGGAGGAATCACGCGCATGAAAGATTTCGAGCTTACATACTATACTTCAGATGATGGTTTGTGTAACAACAATGTTCTTGACATTAAACAGGATAGATCTGGTAATATCTGGATTGCAACGGATGGTGGCGGTGTTTCTGTTTATGATGGGAAATCCTTCTCCAATTACGGAGTTGCACAAGGATTAACGAGCAACTACATCCGTGCTATGATGCAGGACAGTAAAGGCATCATTTGGCTAGGAACACATGCTGGTCTTTGCAGCTTTGATCCGGAAACAGAAAACATCACGCGTTATAATGAAAGTGAGCGAATCACCAGTTTAAGTTCTTTGTGGTGTGTTTCAGAAGATGACGCAGGAGGCATATGGTTCGGCACAGGTGGTTATGGTGCGGTGAGATACGAAGGAACAAATTTCACTTACTACAGCGAAGCACAAGGAGTGAGTAACAATTCCGTCTGGTCGATGGTGAAAGATCGCGACGGACGAATCTGGATGGGAACAGAGAGAGGATTGAATTGTGTTGTGACCAATGGAGATTCTGTTGAGTCCATCACAGAGTTTCATCGTGAAGATGGTTTGAAAGCAGAGGATTTCTATCTCAAGTCGGCTTTCCTTGACAAAGACAATCAAATGTGGTGGGGAACAGGAAAAGCGTTGACCACACTCGACATGAATACGTTTGTGCTCAATGACTTTGCGCCGAAAGTTCAGCTGAACAATATTTTCCTTCGCGAAGAGTACCTTGATTACCGTGAACTGAAATCGGCTGATACTGGGGTGAAAAATAAAGAGCTGAAGCGGATTGCCTTCGACAGTATTCAACCCTTCACGAATCATCCTTCCAGTTTAGAACTGCCCTACTCACTCAATCACCTCACGTTTTATTTCAGTGCTACAGAATGGTCGGCTCCTCATTCTGTGAAGTACGAATATCAGCTCGAAGGACTTGATCCTGATTGGAGTCAACCGTCAGCTGAAAGTAAAGCTGACTACCGTAACATTCCTTACGGCGACTACACTTTTCGCGTGCGGGCTAAAAGCAGTTCAGGAAGTTGGAGCAACGAAATTTCATATCCATTTGTGATTCATCCACCTTGGTGGCATACATGGTGGGCGCGAACAATTGGTGGAATCATTATACTTGCATTGATTTATTCGTACATGCGTTACCGTGAACGTGCTTTACAAGCGCGACAAAAAGAATTGAAGCACAAAGTGAATGAAGCCACTTCCGAAATTAAGCACCAGAAAAATCTCATCGAAGAAAAGCACAAAGCAATTACAGACAGTATTAACTACGCCGAAAGGATTCAGAGAAGTTTCCTTGCGACAAAGGAACTGCTCGATGATAATCTGAAGGAATATTTTGTGCTTTACTTACCTAAGGATGTGGTGAGCGGAGATTTTTACTGGGCATCAAAGCTCAACGATGGCAACTTCGCTTTAGTAACCGCGGATAGCACCGGTCACGGAGTTCCGGGAGCAATTATGAGCTTGCTGAACATCACGAGTCTCGAGAAAGCTGTGGAGCACGAAACCGACCCTGCGAAGATTCTAAACCACACCAGAAAGAATATCATCGATCGTCTGAGCAAGGACGGAACGAAAGATGGTGGCTGGGACGGAATGGATTGTAGTTTCATCTCTTTTGATTTTGTTTCGTTGAAGATGAAAATTGCTGCAGCAAATAACCCGGTGTGGATTGTACGTGACGGATCGTTAATCGAAATCAAAGCCGATCGTTTCCCTGTCGGCAAACACGAATTCGATGATCAGTCGTTCACCAATCGCGACTTCGAATTGAATAAGGGGGATATGATCTACACGATGACGGATGGTTATGCGGATCAGTTTGGTGGTCCGCTTGGTAAAAAGTTCAAGTGGAAACAGCTGCAGAAAGTATTATTGGCTCATTCCAGTCAAGCAATGCCTGAACAGAAGGAGAAAATCGGAGAAGTACTTCACAACTGGAAGAGCAATCTGGAGCAGATCGATGATATCTGTTTGATTGGGATTCGTATATAAAATGAACTTTTTTTGAAAATCAGTGTACTACGTTTCATCATGAAACGACTAGCTGTTCTGACGTCACTACTCCTCCTCGCAATCAATTCTGATGCGCAAAACCCAGCGGAGAAATATACTCACGCATGGATTATTGACACAGCTCACTCAAAAGTCAATGGACTCTCTTGCGATTCAGTCGTTGCGGACGGCGATGCGGTAGCTGAGCCTTATAATTGGAATGATGAAATTCAACTGCTTTCTGAAACTGACAGTACTTTAACCTTTCGGGTAGTTTATAAACCCTGCGAAGCCGACATTGTTTTCATAACCGCAAGCTATCGACTCGATGATCAGGGTATTCTACGAATAGCTACTGGCGGGTTCGGCAGAATAGTTCAGGCGCCTCGTCATTATGCGGCAGTAATCTTCTTCAGTAAAACCGAATTGTTTGAATCGACTTCCATTCGCGGCATTGCGATGGAAGGTGATTCCTCCTTTGTCGCGTTCAACAACGGCATCAGTCCGCAGAAGGGAAAACCCGACAAGTAACTTTACTTGTTAACTTTGGCTCCGATGTCACTCTGGTCCCAAACAACAGCTTTAATCAAACGTGAGTTCCTTCAGGAACAGCGGCAGAAATATGCGCTCTTCGGGATGTTACTGTATGTCGTTTCAACAGTTTTTATCAGCAAATTCAGTTTCAAAATCATTACTGACGTTCCTGTATTGAATGCATTATTCTGGACGATTCTTCTTTTTAGCTCTGTAATTGGTGTTGCACGAAGTTTTCAACAGGAAACACGAGGAAGATTGCTTTACCTCTATTTTCTTGCTAATCCTAAAGCAGTAATTCTGTCCAAAATGATTTACAACATTGCATTGATGTTGTTACTTGGGTTGGCCGGATTTTTTATTTTCACTTTTCTGATCGGCAATCCAATACAAGATTTTGGACTCTTTCTTATTACTCTCGTCCTTGGATGTTCAGGATTGGCCATTGCTTTTACAATGATTTCTGCAATAGCATCCAGAGCTGGAAATAATTTTACATTGATGTCGATTCTTGGATTTCCTGTAGTTATTCCTTTGCTCATGGTTACCATTAAGCTTTCGAAGATCGCAGTTGACGGCGTATATTCCACAGCCACGTGGACATATATTGCGGTATTGATACTGTTGAATATTCTCGTTACTGCGCTTGCTTACATTCTTTTTCCGTATTTGTGGCGTGACTAAACCGCCAATCAAAAACGGATGATTCTTCGCTCCAAACATTTTCTTATCTTGCCTACACGTGAAGAATCCCCCACTCGTTTCAATTATTTTGCCTTGTTACAATGAAGCAGAACATTTGGCTGAAAGTATCGCAGAAATAAAACGCGTATCACGAAGTTTCGACTTTGAATACGAGTTCATTTTTGTTGATGATTGCAGCAAAGATGAAACCGTGGCAATTTTGAAGAGTATTTCGGAGAGCAGTACGCATAGTCAATTCGTATATCATTCCAGAAATTCCGGAAGAGGCGCAGCTGTTAAAACCGGTTATTCAGTCGCTCGTGGATCAATAGTTGGGTTTATCGATATCGATCTTGAAATCAGCCCTCGTTATATTGGTGAAATGATTGCCAAACTGGATAAGTATGATGTAGTAATTGGAAACCGAGCTTATTTCTCTCAATTCTCCTTCAATTCTGTCATGCGGAACTTTATCAGCCGGAGCTACAAAAGAATTAGCAGAATCGTGTTGCGTCATCCATTCACAGATACTGAAGTGGGATTCAAGTTTTTCCGGAAAGAAAAGGTCGCACCTTTTTTCGATAATATTTTGGACAATCATTGGTTCTGGGACACCGAGTTCATGCTTGCTACCAACAAACATGGTTTGAAAGTTTTTGAATATCCTGTAGAGTTTGTGCGGAACAAGCGTAAGGCTTCAACTGTTAAGTTGAGAACCGATATCCGCAAGTATATCCATGCAATGTATAAGTACAAACGACGCAAATAATGCAGAGTCCGATTTACTGGCATCCGCTATTCTATCGAACAGCTATGAAGCTCGCATATGGCTCGCAATTTCATGTGAGATACGAAGCATTGAGCAAGTATATTCCTGCAGATTGTAAACTGCTGGAGCTTTGTATGGGCGACTTGTTCTTCTATGAACATTACCTCAAAAAGAAAAAGGTTGTCTACTCCTGTGGAGATATCAATCCGATTTTTGTAGAGCATGCAAAGAGAAAGAATATTGAGTCAAGAATAATTGATGTGGCAAAGGATAGTATTCCTCTAACGGATTACATTCTTATGCAAGCTAGTTTATCGTATTTCATTCCTGATGAGGCGGAGATTATCCGGAAGCTGCTAAAATCTACAGGGAAACAACTCATTCTCTCTGAAAGTATTCATAACATCAGCAATTCTCCATCTGCTCTCAAGTCCGCGGCTGGCACATTCCTCTCCAAAGCAAAGTCCGGGCAATCCAAAATAAAATTCACCAGCGATTCGCTTCGTGAATCTTTCAAAC
>CAZBYM010000303.1:0-5538 GCA_964495745.1 uncultured Chryseobacterium sp.
GTCAGGATTATTTTCGAATTACATTTCTCAGTTCTGGTTCGATTGGTCACTTTCCAAGTCAGTTGAAATTTGCGCTTCGTCTTGCTGAAACAATTGTGGAATGCAATCTGTTAAATGACAGTACTCTTAATCCTGAAGGAGAGAAAAGATTTCTCGCACTATATCCAAGCCGGATCAAAACACAATCGAGCATTGTCGTGATTAATGTGAATAATTCACCTGATTATTCTACAGCACAACGAAACCGAAGTATGATGATATTCGAATCTAGTGGAACGCTTACTCAGGCGAGTGTAACCATTGGAACCTGCAAAACAACAACTTCGTATTCCGGAGGCAAAGGAATTGCCACCATAAATTA
Organism: uncultured Chryseobacterium sp.; assembly: GCA_964495745.1. Classification (GTDB taxonomy): domain Bacteria; phylum Bacteroidota; class Bacteroidia; order Palsa-965; family Palsa-965. The sequence continues at coordinate 362 of CAZBYM010000303.1, forward strand.
TTTTCTTCCGAATGGAGTTCAGTGTGCAAATGCGACTTGTGATAACATTGGAGCGAAAACAGCAACGATAGTTACCATGAAGGATAATCGCACGCACAACATTTCGATTTCAAATTCTGCGGTGAAAGAGAAGGAAATTGCGGAATGGCTTTCAACGAATTTGTATTTGTGAGTTGTTAACGCTGCAAGGGCTATTAAGGCTTTGAGGGTTATGGCCCTCAAAGGGTCAGGACCCTTGTATACATTTTCTCATACAAAGGTAAAACCTCCTTCAAATCAAACTTCTTCGCATACTCGTACGCATCGTGCTTGAATTTCTGCAGCGTCGCTTCATCCGACAAAATCTTCAACGCATTCTTTGCCATCTCGTCCACATCGCCAACATTACTCGTGTAACCTGTAACTCCGTTGATATTCACCTCCGGCAAACCTCCTGTGTTCGTAGAAATTACCGGAACATGTGAAGCCATTGCTTCCAGCGCCGACAAACCAAAACTCTCCGTCTCCGAAGGAAGAATAAACAGATCCGCTATTGAAAGAACTTCATTCGGATTGAACACTTTTCCAAGTGAAACAATATCATCGCAGGTATTCAACTCGCGACACAATTTATCGATGTTCGCGCGCTCCGGACCATCTCCAACAAGAATGAGTTTAGTTGGAATCTGCTTCCTCACACGGTCGAAAACATGCAATACGTCCTCTACCCGCTTCACTTTCCTGAAGTTGGAAACGTGCACCATGATCTTCTCTCCGTTCGGAGCAAACATTTGTCGCTGACAATTTTTCGAAGCTTGTCCGTATTCTGCAAGATTGATAAAGTTGGGAATCACTTCCACCTCATTCGTGACTTTGAAATATTTCAGCGTGTCTTTCCGTAAACTTTCAGAAACTGCTGTTACGGCATTCGAGTGGTTGATCGCAAATGTAATTACGGGTTCAAACGATGCATCGCGACCCACAAGCGTAATATCTGTTCCGTGTAGTGTTGTAATAAACGGAAGTTTGATTCCACGATCGGCGAGAATTTTCTGCGCCATGTACGCAGCAGACGCATGTGGAATTGCATAGTGCACATGAAGCAAATCAAGTTTCTCATTCACTACAACATCGACCATCTTGCTGGTAAGAACCAATTCGTATGGCTGGTAATCGAAGAGCGGATAATTCGAAACCACAACTTCATGATAAAAAATATTTTCGGTGAAGGAGTCCAATCGCACGGGCTGACTGTACGTAATAAAATGTACTTGATGTCCTTTCATTGCAAGCGCTTTTCCTAGTTCCGTTGCAACAACTCCGGATCCGCCAAATGTGGGGTAACAGACAATACCGATTTTCATAGCGCAAAATTAGGTATTAGTTTTTGACCTCGCGTCCACCCACGCCCACTAACCCCCGAAAGGGAGCGTGGGTGGACCAACAATCCGCGACTTCCGCGTAATCCGCGTACCATTAAAACCTTAAATTCGTGCTATGAACGACAAATCAAATGTTCTCAATTGGTTCGAAATTCCTGTCGCCGATTTTGGTCGCGCGAAACGATTCTACGAATACATTTTCGACATCAAGATGACCGAATCGCAAACCGGTCCAATCCGAATGGGATTTTTTCCTTCTGTGCCCGGAAGCGGAAAAGTTTCGGGAGCACTTTGCTTCAACGAGGAGTTTTACAAACCCAGCGTTTGGGGATCGGTGATTTATCTTAACGCGAATCCAGATTTACAAGTTATTCTCGATCGCGTAGATGCCATTGGTGGAAGAATTCTCATGCCGAAGAAACTCATTGCAGCAGACGCAGGATATATGGCGTTGTTTGTGGATTGCGAAGGAAATCGGATGGCGTTGCATTCGAACAAATAATCTGAGAAGCAAATCATTTTATTTCGATTTGCAAAACTCCATCACAAACTCCTGCATCAATTTCCCTCTTATCCCTTCTTTCGCCAACTTGTTTGTTTTCGCATCCGGATAAACACGATTCGATAAAAACACGGACATAATTCCTGTCTCAGGATCGGCCCAAGCTTGTGTGCCCGTGAAGCCTTGGTGACCGTAGCTTTCGAGTTATATAGAATCACTTGCCGGATTTACTTTCTTCGGATCGGGCTAAGGAAAAACGTTGTAGATATCTTTCCGATGCAATACCCTGGCAAATTCTACGACATCGCCAGAAACAAATAATCCAACCCTGTAATCACCAATTCTTAAACGAAAAGCGTTCTTGTGGCCAGCCAGTTTTTTAATATTGGGGTAGTTTTTTAAGGATGTTGCCGATTCAACTTCAGCAATGAATTCATCCAATGCACGCTCGACAACTCTATTTGAAATACTGTCGAGGTCTTTTGAAAATCTTCGTAAGAAAACAACACGCATTACTTACGCAGTTTCTTTAGTATTGAAGCTTTGGAAACGGTTTTCTTTCTGTCAACACCTTTCATCAATTTACTCAATCCGATATCTTCCATATCTTCCTCACTCATTACAGAAGCAGTAATGCCAAGCTTGATCAACAAATCATTGATGAACTTGAGCTCAGAACTATCTCTTGGAGTAATAACTAACGATTTCATGTATCAAATTTACGAATTACACCTCACAAATGCTATTTCGATAAAGAATTCTTGATTGATCAAATTCAATTCAAAATCATTTCTTTGCCCCACAAAACTCCATCACAAACTCCTGCATCAACTTCCCTCTTATTCCCTCTTTCGCCAACTTGTTCGTCTTAGCATCCGGATAAACACGGTTCGACAAAAACACAAACACCATTCCGGTTTCCGGATCCGCCCATGCTTGTGTGCCCGTGAATCCTTGGTGACCGTAACTTTCGAGTGAAATAGAATCGCAAGCCGGATTTACTTTCTTCGGATCCGGTTCGGGCTTATCGAAACAAACTCCACGGCGACAATTCTTGTACTGGTAATCGGTAAATTCATTCACTGTGTTTGTTTGGAAGTAACGCTTGCCTCCGTATGTTCCTTCATTGAGATAAAGCTGCATCATCACGCCAACATCATTTGCGTTGCTGAAAACGCCTGCGTGACCACCAATTCCTCCTAACATCGCGGCTCCTTGATCGTGAACGTCGGCTTGGATCTGTTGCTTGCGCCATTCCGTGTCATTTTCCGTTGGGGCGCAACGCGCACTCGCAAATCGCAATCGTGGCTGATAACCCATAGTTGCTAAACCCAACGGACGATAAAACGAATTCATCACATAATCACTCATCAGCATCTTCTGTTTATTCTCGATAATCTCCTTCATGTAGTAATAACCCAAATCACTGTAGAGATATTTATGTCCCGGAGTGATTTCACATTCGTTGATGCGCTTGTAGATGGAATCTTTGTAATGTGCGGCAATAAACATCCGCGGTGCGACGTAAATCGGAAATGAATCGCTGAACGTTTTGCGATACACTTCTCTTTTCAAACTTCCATCTGCATTTTGTGTGCGCAGATAAAACGGAATCCACGCGGGCAATCCTGCCTGATGCGCGAGCATTTCACGAATAATGATGCTGTCCTTGTTCGTGCCATGAAGTTCCGGCAAATACGTTCCGAGTTGCTCGTCAAGTTTCAACGTGCTGTCGTCAACCATCTTCATCATGCTCGGAGTTGTCGCCATAATTTTTGTAACCGAAGCAATGTCGTACAAGTCGCTGTTGTTTACCGCATGCGTTTTTGTATAAGTAAAATGACCATACGACTTCAGCAAAAACACTTTTCCGTCTTTTGCAACCATGATCTGGCAACCTGGATACGCTTTGTCCGTAATTCCTTTATTGATGATGGAATCAACGCGTTTTAATGTTGCTCGACTCACAAAAACTTCTTCAGGAACAGTATATTTCAAACGCGTTGCATCTGGAGTTGTGATTCCCGTTTTTCCTTTCCAATGATTGAGTGTAACAGGAAGATTTCCACTGAATGCAATTCCTCCAAACAATCCTTGAGCTGCAAGATCTTCGATGTACGGCTGGTCTTCATATGCCGCAACCACAACATCACATTCTTCGAGTCGCTTGATTTCATTCAATGCATACGGAGATCCGAACAATACAGCAACAATCTTCTTATTCAGCTTCAGCAGCGTGTCGATCAATTGATCAGGCAAATCTGAAAGTCCACCGAAACTGTTTGCCGGTCGCTGCGAAACTTTGTGAATCGCAAGTACCACAATGTCATTCTTTGCAAGACGATTCACGAGCGCATTCATAGAATCTGATTTCGCATCAAATGGAATAGAATGTGATTGAATGGGAGAATAACATCCAATTCGCTCCTGAAACATATTCTCTTTCTTGTGTCCAACAGAAACACTCGCCATGTTGTGCGTTTCCAGATTCATGAATGGAACGAGATTGTTCTTGTTATTCAGCAATGTCAACGAAGCTTCACCAATCTGACGACACAACCATTCTGCATTGCGATCATTCAGTGCTGCGTACAAAGCTTTGGTCGGTACTTTCTTTTTCTTGTCGAGTCCGCACCACTTTTTGGTAGCAAGAATCTTTCTGCAACGTACATCAATCTCTGCTTGGGTGATTTCTCCGTTCTTAATCGCATCCTGAATCAATGTAATTGCTTTCGGAACATCGCCGGAAAAAAGAATCACATCATTTCCTGCAACAAGTGCTTTCACATCCACTTCTCCAACGCCGTAATACTTGCTCACGCCTTTCATGTTTAAAGCGTCAGTGAAAATCAATCCTTTGAAACCCATTTCCTGCTTGAGCAAAGTATCAACAACATAACGAGAAAGTGTTGTCGCTTGATTTGATGTGGTGTCCAATGCAGGAATGGACAAATGCGCCACCATCATACTTCCTACTCCGGAACGAATGAGTTCGCGAAATGGATAGAGTTCCAATGAATCGAGTCGCTCACGTGTTGCGTTGATAACAGGAAGTGTTTTATGCGAATCGCTGTCCGTATCACCATGACCAGGAAAATGTTTTCCGCAAGCAAGAACTTTATTGTCTTGCAATCCGTTCGAATACATGGTCGCTTTTTGAGCAACGTCGTATTTGTCTTCTCCGAATGCACGCGTTCCAATGACAGGATTCGCAGGATTGTTGTTCACGTCTGCAACCGGAGAAAAACTCACATGAACTCCCAGCAAACTGCATTGACGAGCCATTTCAACTCCGAACCAATACACGAGCGAAT
>CAZBYM010000304.1:0-5532 GCA_964495745.1 uncultured Chryseobacterium sp.
GCAAATTAACTGCGGCCGGTTTTAGTGTTTCCTGTCTCTGTATACGCAGGTCCGCCGCTTTAAGCGCAGGATGTGTAGTGTCCATACGCATTATTGCATCAGTGAGTGGAATCGCCTGTTGTGCTTGGACTGAACAGGAGATCAGCAGAAATAAAAATACGGTTGAAAGTATACGCATCATTTTATTTTTTTCTATTCGTGATGTAATAAACAATAGGAACAACGAAGAGGTTCAGTAGAGTACTGCTCAACAAACCTCCGAGAATAACTTTCGCCATCGGACTTTGGATTTCATTGCCAGGAAGGTCGCCCGCAATTGCCAACGGAATCAGCGCGAGCCCGGCAGTAAGCGCCGTCATAAGAATTGGACTTAGCCGATCTTTTGATCCTTGAATGACTGTATCTATGAGTAGCGACCCTTGCGCCTGCAAAGTTTTATAATGCGATACAAGCAGAATTCCGTTACGTGTTGCAATACCAAACAACGTGATAAACCCGATAATTGCCGGAATGCTGAGTATGCCAGAAGTAAATGTAAGACTCAACACACCACCGATTAGTGCGAGCGGAAGATTGAGCAATATAATTCCTGCAGTTTTTACTTCCTTGAATTCATAATACAACAAGGAAAAAATGACCAGTAATGAGAACAACGAAGCGATCATCAAAGTGCGTGACGCCTCTTTTTCCGCTTCAAACTGTCCGCCGTACTCTATTCGATAACCTTCGGGCAACGGAACATACTTCGCAATACTATCGCGGATATCACTAACAACACTCTTCTGATCGCGACCAGATACGTTTGCGGCAACAACAGTCTTGCGTTGTACGTTTTCTCGATTAATTGTATTCGGGCCGGTTGTAGAAATTACATCTGCGACGTAACTGAAAGGAACTTTTGTACCATCGCGCGCATCGATCATTGTGTTCCGCAGGTTCTCAATGCTTCCCCGATTCGTGCTATCGTATTTCACAACAAGGTTAAACGTTTTGTCCTCTTCGTAAATATCACCGACTTTCTCCCCAGCAAAAGCCACGTCAACAAATTCGCAGAACTCTCCCGGAGTAATTCCGTAACGTTTGAGCATTTCACGTTTTGCTTTGATCTGTATCTGCGGAATTTCAACCTGTTGTTCCGTGTTTACATCTACAAGACCTTCGATACTGTCAATTACGGTTTTCACTTGCTTTGAAAGCAAGTGCAGTGTGTTCAAGTCATTGCCAAATATTTTAATTGCAATATTCGCGCGTGTCCCCGACAGCATGTGATCGATGCGGTGACCTATTGGCTGACCGAGCGTAATATTTGCTCCTCCAATTCCCGCAAGTTTTTCACGCACATCTGTAAGAAATTCATCGCGACTGCGCTCTTCCAAAACAAACGGCGCATCAATCTCAGAAGCATTAACACCTTGCGCATGTTCATCCAGTTCTGCACGACCGGTTCTTCGTGTTGTCAACTGAATTTCAGGAATGGTCATCAATACATTTTCAACTTGTGTTCCGATTTTGTTGCTTTCCTCGAGGGAAACTCCTGGCATCGTAACCACACTAACAGTTAATGAACCTTCATTGAACTCGGGTAAAAAACTTCTTCCGAGATTCGTCATGAGAAATAACACGACTACAAATAAAGTTGCAGCAGAAATCAAAACCGCTTTGCGATAATTTAACGCTTTGTTCAGCAAACGATCATAGCCAGCCTTCAATTTTCGGACCAGCCAACTTTCTCCGTGATTTTTCCGGAGGCGATCTTCGTTCGTAAGCAGATAGCTACACAAAACAGGCGTAAGCGTTACGGCAACAATTAGTGAGGCGAATAATGCGACAATGAATGCAATGCCAAGCGGAACAAGTAGCCTTCCTTCCATTCCCGACAAAAAGAACAGCGGAATGAAAGCAGCAATAATAATGAACGTTGCGTTGATGACCGATGAACGAATTTCAACTGATGCATCATAAATGACGGTCAATTTGTTGATCCGTTCTGCAATCGGTTTCATGGCATTTTCTTTTAACCGCTTGAGCACATTCTCAACGTCTATAATTGCATCATCCACGAGATCGCCAATTGCAATTGCCATTCCACCTAAGCTCATCGTGTTGATCGTGAATCCTAACCAACGCAATGTCAGAAAAGCGACGAGCAGTGAAATCGGAATAGCAATCAGTGAAATAGTAGTTGCTCTCCAATTCATCAAGAACATCATGAGAATGATGATAACGAATAGCGAACCCTCGATCAGAACTTTCTGAATGTTGTTCACCGACGCTTTGATGAAATCAGCCTGTCGGAAAATGCGCGTATTGATATGAATGTCCTTGGAAAGATTGAGAGAGAGATCCGCCATTGCTGAATCAATCTTGTCTGTTAATTCCAATGTGTTTGTGGCCGGTTGCTTCATCACGGTAAGAATTACAGCAGGTTTTCCTTGCAGCGATCCGTCTCCGATTTTCACGCTTGATCCAATGCGTATCTCTGCGACATCAGCAAGTGTCACCGATTGTCCATTCACCATTTTCACAAGCGTCATTCCGATTTCGGCGGTGTCACAAGTCCTGGCCATTCCACGTACGATGTATTCATTTCCATACTCGCTCATAAATCCGCCGGAAGAATTCATGCTCGATTCTTCAGATGCTTTCAACACATCGCTGAGCGATACTCCGTAATGTGTCATCTTCTGCGGAGAAACCAGAACCTGATATTCTTTGTATTCACCACCAATGACAACCACCTGCGACACGCCAGCAATTGCAAGCAAGCGTGGTCTTACGCTCCAATCCGCGAGCGTGCGCAAGTCCATGAGATTCGTGCTGTCAGCCGTAATACTAACCAGCATAATTTCACCCATGATGGATGAGTTTGGTGCCAACACTGGTGGACTTACACCTACCGGAAGATTCTCCCCAACGGAAGTTATTTTCTCTGTGACGAGTTGGCGCGCTTTGAAAATATCAGTTCCCCATTCAAATTCTACCCAGACAATTGAAATTCCTGCTGCGGTAGAAGAGCGGACACGCCTAACTTGTGTTGTTCCGTTTACGGCTGTTTCGATCTTGAATGTTACGAGACGTTCCACTTCTTCCGGCGCCATTCCATGCGCCTCGGTAATTACTGTAACCGTTGGTGCAGTGAGATCCGGGAATACATCTACTTCCATATTGGAAGTGCTGTACGTGCCGAAGATCAGCAACAGAACAGAGAGCGCGATCACAAGTACGCGGTTGTGTAATGAACCTTTAATGATTCTATTGAGCATATTCTGCTTTTTAATGTTCGTGCCCATGCGCAGGCAACACGCCCGACATAGTTGCTAATTTCACTTGTGAAGCGCCCTTGGTAACAACGCGCTCTCCTTCAGTTATACCTGAAAATATCTGAACGCGATCACCATCCGAAACACCTGATTGCACTTCGCGTTTTTGAAAACTTTCTCCGGCAGTCTGTACATACAGAAAGAAATGGCCTTGTTCTTCGATCAATGAAGAAACCGGAACAGATAGTGCATCATGCGTCGTGGTTGTCTTCAGAAATACTTCCGTAAACGCACCGGGAACAATTCCTCCTTTGTTGTCAATTTCGAATGTGACCGAAACGTAAGGTGAATTTGCTTCTATACTTTTGCCGTAAGAGATGAGTTTCCCGTTCAATTCTGCTGTGCTATACAGTGTTGGATCCCCTGCAATTTTGAAATTTGCTGAAGTAACCGAAGCGAGTTTCTGAAAATGATTCGACGGAACATCCACGCGCAGTACGAGCCTCTTATTCTGAGATACAGTAGCGATCGGTTGGCCTTCCGTAACAAATTGGCCCTGCGAAACCAAAACGTTTTTGATGAACCCTGTGATCGGTGCCGAAATGCGTTGTCCGCCGGCAGAATAATCTTTCGCTACAAGATTGTATGCCGTTTTCGCATTGTCATAGGTCAATTGCAGATTGAGCAATTCCTGTTGCGAAATAATATTCGTCTTCGCGAGTTCCTGTCCCCGCTTGTAATCTACTTCTGCTTTGTCGAAATTAGTTTTCGCTTCTTTGAAGCGCGCGTCAATATTTGTTCCGGTCAGCACGCCTCCGGTAATCGTGAACACAGTTTCACCAGCACGAACCTCAGAACCGGTGGAGATTCCGGAACCACTGAAAAGTACAATGCCTGTCGATCCTGCAACGATTACACGTTCATCGCCCGGCGCCGACATAATTTGTCCGGATGCATTAATGACTTCGCTGAACGGTGCTTTGTGTATGGCTTCATTGGCGAATTCAATTTTCCAGGCCTGTTCCTTTAGATATGTGAGTTCATTTCCTCCTCCAGCTTCCGGCTGTTGTGATGCAATTGCCGTTTGTTCATCGCCATACACAATTACGCTGTCGATGTACAAAGTATCCATATAGGTTGGTGTTTTTATTCCGAACACCAATTTATATGTCCCAGCTTGCGTTGGTGTCATCGCTAAGCGAAAAATACCAGGATTGGAAGGTGTGTCAGAAACGATTTCCTGCATACCAGATGGGCCAATTAACTGCAGCGTAACACTTCCTTGTATTACCGGAAGAAATTTTTCTCCCAACATCGTGAAGTGGGCGGCAAAGCGCGTTTCCATTCCAACAACGAGCGGTTTGAATTCGACAAACAGTTCGGTCTTATTGGAATACAACGTATAAGCCAAAGCTTCGAGTTCCTGTTCATCCGAATGTGGACGTGAATGATCGTGATCATCGTCGTGTGTATGTTCACAGGCGGCGAACAATACAGCCGCTACCGTAGCGGCAACCAGCAATTTTTTCATGGTAATTCAATTAGAAAGAAATGAATAAACGATAGCACGCGATACCGCGCTACAGGTCATGCAGAAATGATCTGCAAACTAGCTAACGGGAGGAGCCCGCAGCGATTGAGAAGAAGAAAAGAAGCCCGAAGTACTTGGATCGTCGTCGGGAGGATGATGCGCAATTGGAATTATTGGCGCTTGGTGTAGTTGCCAGTTTTCTGAAAGTACTTCGTATGAATGATCCTTGATTTTTACCGGAGCCTGGACGCAGAAAGTTTCAGAAACAGAATAATAAACTGTGTGGACGAAATGCGAGAAGAATTCCGGCAGAGCGTTGTGATTATCGCTACTCTTACTTTCGTGATCATCGTGATGATGATCGTCAACTTCCACTCCCTCGTGATGATGGTCAGCAATTGGTGTATGATCATCGTGATGATGATGCGGAACCAAATCATGGCCTAACACCAACAGGTATGCTGAAAGTAGGGCAATGAATATGCAGGTTTGACGTATCATTGAAAGCAAAAGTAGGGAAAAGTAAAGGTTAGTTCAACCAAAAGAAAAACGGGAGTTCTGATTTTTCAATCAAAACATCCCGTTCAGTACCCGAGACGGGACTTGAACCCGTACGGCCGTGAAGCCAAGGGATTTTAAGTCCCTCGTGTCTACCAATTCCACCACCCAGGCTTGTCCGCCGTAGCTTTCGCAAAGGCGGGCATGCGTGATTCACAAATTTCGGAACTCACTTCCGAATAA
>CAZBYM010000305.1:0-5518 GCA_964495745.1 uncultured Chryseobacterium sp.
GAACGTGCGGGAATAAAACCTGAAGATGTTCAGGATGTATTTATGGGAAGTGTGTTGCAGGCAAACCTTGGACAAGCTCCCGCGCGACAAGCAGCGAAGTTTGGCGGACTACCCGATTCAGTTCAATGTACAACTGTTAATAAAGTTTGTGCTTCAGGAATGAAATCAGTGATTTTTGGTGCGCAAGCAATCATGTTGAATGATTCAGATGTGGTAGTTGCTGGTGGAATGGAAAATATGTCAGCAACTCCATACTATGTTGAGAAAGCACGTTACGGTTACAAATACGGTCACGGACAATTACTCGATGCGATAGTGAAAGACGGCTTGACAGATGTTTATCACAACAATGCAATGGGTTGTTCTGCCGATTTGTGTGCAACTGAACACAACATCACCCGTGAACAGCAAGATGCTTACGCTATTGAGTCATACAAACGTTCAGCGGCTGCATGGACTGCTGGAAAATTCAAAGATGAAGTTGCTCCTGTAACAGTGAAAACACGTAAAGGTGAAATTCAGGTTGCGGAAGATGAAGAATACAAAAATGTTTTCTTTGATAAAATTCCTGGGTTGAAACCTGTTTTCACTAAAGAAGGAACAGTAACTGCTGCGAATGCTTCAACTATCAATGATGGTGGCGCTGCATTGGTTCTGATGAGTAAAGAGAAAATGACTGCGCTTGGATTAAAACCGATTGCACGCATTCTTGGATATGCTGACGCGGAACAAGCTCCGGAAAAATTTACAACCGCTCCAGCTATTGCAATTCCAAAAGCCTTAGCGAAAGCCGGGTTGAAAATGTCTGATATCAGTTACTTCGAAATCAACGAAGCGTTTTCTGTTGTTGCACTTGCGAATTTGAAACTAATGAATCTTGATGCATCCAAAGTGAATGTGAATGGTGGCGCAGTTGCATTGGGTCATCCTCTTGGTGCATCCGGCGCACGAATCATTGTTACGCTTCTGAGCGTTTTGAAACAAAACAACGGGAAGTATGGTGCAGCTGCAATTTGCAATGGTGGTGGCGGAGCGAGTGCTGTTGTGATTGAGAATCTTCAGTAAACATATTGTCCGACTTCGACTCCGCTCAGTCTGACAAGCGGCTTCCGAAGAAAGACTTCGCTTAAAGGGGATAACGAAATGCTCTTTACACGAAATGGTGTTCAAGGATATTGTCAGACCGAGCCCTTCGGCTTCGCTCAGGACAAGCTCGCCGAAGGACTAAGTCTGACAACAATGTTTCGAAGTATAGTAACCGCGGAGAGTAATTTTTGAATTTTCAATCTTGAATCATTCATACGGAGTTTGTCATTTAAGTGTTATCCCTTGCAGAAACGAGCATTCTGACAAGAGTGAAATGGTGACCCAACTTCTTTTCGGTGATGCTTTTGAAATTCTTGAAGCACAGGAAAACTGGCACAAGATCAGAACTGAATACGATCATTACGAGTGTTGGATCGATCGGAAACAGTTCATCAAGGTTTCTAAAGCGACATACGATAATCTTCGTGAGAATCCGGCCCCAGTTGCAAGTGATTTGATTTCACTCATCACGGATTTGAAATCAGGAAATACTTTCCCAATCGTTCTTGGCAGTTCTCTTCCATTCTACTACGATGGAGAAGTGCGAATCGAAGAAAATATGTTTCGCCACGAAGGCCAAGTGAAAATTGTTGATCAGGAAACCACTCGCGCAGGAATAGTTGACACTGCGATGAGTTATCTGAATGCTCCTTATTTGTGGGGTGGACGTTCGCCATTTGGAATTGATTGTTCAGGATTCACACAAGCTGTTTTCAAAGCGAACGGAATGCGTATCAAACGCGACGCATGGCAACAAGTTGAAATTGGTGAGCCGTATTCATTCGTTGAAGAAGCTCAGCCTGGAGATTTAGCTTTCTTTGATAACGAAGAAGGTAGAATCACTCACGTAGGAATTGTGGCGGGAGAAAATCGAATCATACATGCATCCGGAAAAGTACGAATGGATCATTACGATCACTATGGAATTTTTACTCCGGAGCGAGGTGGCTACACGCATAATCTGAGAATTATTAAGAACATACTACCATAGTTTCATTTTTTGTTGATTCTTTTGTATGTTAGTGATGTAATACATTAAAACATGAGTTTAAGCAACAAAAGAAAGATGATCATAAAAATGATCGGAAGGTTGGACGAGAAACATTTGGATGCGTTAATCACGTTGTTAAAGCCGGAGGATAATCTTTATGTAAGTGAAAGCGATTGGGCCGAAGTTGAATACCGTAGCAGACAGGCGCGCGAAGGAAAAGTCAAGATGATTCCTGCACAAGAATCAATTAAGCGAATCAAAGCAGATTTGGTAAAAAAATCTGACCCGAATGAAGAGTATTATGTAAGTGAAAAAGATTGGAAAGAGGCTGAACGTAGAATGAAAGAGTTACGCGATGGTAAAGTGAAAATGGTTCCGGTCGAGCAAGCGATCAAGCGAATCAAAACGAAACTAAAAAAGCTTAAGAACTAATGTACGCTTCCGTGATTGCCAGAGAAGCCGAAACGGAACTCAATGAACTTGTACACTACATTGAAAGCGATAAAAAAGGCTTTGGCTTGAAACTTGTCGCAGAATTTGAGCAGACAGTATTACACATTAGACAGTTCCCGAAGGCTGCGCCCTTAAAGCGGAATAAATTGCGACAAATTGTCGTAGGCCGATTTCAAATTCTTGTTATATATGAATTTTACCGCAACAAAATTCATATTCTACGTGTGATTCATGCGGCAAGAAGACCGGCATTGCGTTACAAGAAATAGTAACGGTGATCAAATTAAGAAGTGAATAAGAATCAACAAAAAAGGCGCGAAGTATTTATACTCTTCGCGCCTTTTGTATGCATGACAGTGTATTCTACTCCGAAATAAACTTCATGGTATATGTTTCCTCTCCGCCAATAATCATGAGCGAATACATTCCAACTGCATAATTCGACATGTCAATGTAAAGCGCATTTACGCCAGCAGGAACATTTTCAGTATAGACCACTTGTCCAAGACTATTCACAACGGATGCCGTAACGGTTGAAGTCCGCACAGGAGAATTCACCTGCAACATGTTTTGATCAGAGTTGTAGAATGAAGTCCAAACTGTTGCATGCTCATCAATCCCAACACAACCTACACCAATGTTCGAATAAAAAATAGTATCCGTTCCGCAGGAATTAGTTACAATCAACTGCGCTGTCCATGTTCCGGCCGAATTGTACGTAATGGTTGGCGAAGATGCTGTAGACGTCGACGGTGTTCCTCCTGTAAAAGTCCACGCGAATGATGTTGCATCAACGCTATTCGAACCATCATAGGATATGGAAGAATTGATACAAATAAATGTATCGCTCATGGCCATACTCGCCAGTGGTGAGTTTTGCACCGTAATCGGAATCGTTGCATTGGATATACATCCATTCGATCCCGTTCCTTGTACATTGTATGTAATCGAGGCTGTAGGTGTAGAAGTTGGTGTGGCTGAAGTTGTAGAACTCAGATACGTTCCTGGACTCCACACATATGAACTTGCACCGCTTGCTGAAAGATTCACCGTATTTCCAGAGCAAATTGTTGTAGTCGGTGTTGCGCCAATTGTCAATACCGGCGTTGCATTTACAGTAAGATTCACAAAAGCGGAATCAAACAAGCTGCAACCACCACCAACAATGTACAACACCGCCTGATACGATCCAGGAGTAGTGTAACTTACTGTCTGTAATAGATTATTCGAGGTCAGCGGATTTCCACCAGGAAAATACCACAACAAAGTATCTTCATACGTCGATCCGGTTCCGTTAAAATTAATTTGATCGCCTGCACAAATAGTTGTGGCAGACTGCGTAAAAGTTGCAACTGAATTAGCTCCTGTTAGGAATGGATGAATTACCAAAGAAGCACTGAGATTCCATGAACCTGCTGTTGTATAACGATACCAAAGATTGTCGCTCTGCTTTTCCCAGATTACAGAAGGCGTTGTTTGTCCATTGGAATTACTAACAACTGACAACGTATCATGTGTACCGGCCTGCCATTGCAGATTGGTTAAATCAAGACTTACAAAGAATCGTTTCGAAACAGGAAGTGTTATAGGAGTATTCACAAACGAATATTCTGTGTAATAGTTACCGTTCACATCAGCCATGATTTGCCCCATAGTTGCATTCACAGTTCCAAGAAGTGTTCCTGGTACTCCGCTCGTTCCATCGTAAATTTTCATTGGAACAAGTTTTGCGGGATTTGTTGAATAGGCCAAACCAAATGCAACCCACACATTCACGAGCATGGTGTAGGGACTTGCTGAAGCATCAAAGTACATTGCCTTTTCTTCATCGAGGTACGTGTTCATTCCGTTGATCCATCCATCTTGTCCAACTGTTGCTCCAGTGTAATAATTTACAAGAGTCCAACCAACAGGAACAGGAAAATTGATTCGCTCACAACCACTGGCCGCAGTAACCAGAATGTAATTGGTATTCGTTTGAACGTCACTTCCGTTTCCGTTAGTAACAGTCAATGATACATTGTACGTCCCGGGAGTACTGTATAAAATTGGCGGAGGATTTTGTCCGATGTAAGTTGCAGGAGTTCCTCCGGTAAATGTCCATGACCACGTTGTCGGATTGTAAACTGATTGATCTGTAAACTGCACAACTCCACCGGCAGTGACAGTTGTAACGTTTGCGACAAACCCTGCGACAGGTGCCCAATTTAAGGTTGCACTAATGCAAGACATCGCTGCATTGGCGTTAATTCGTCCAGCACCCAATTGTCCGATATATGATGGATTCTGTGTATTAATATTTGTTGCCGAAGAAACTAAACAGTTGCGAATATCAGTTGGCGTTAAACCTGGATTCAACGACAACATCAGTCCAGCTAATCCGGCAACCATTGGACATGCCATTGATGTTCCGGACATATTTCCGTATTGATTTGAAGGAAGAGTACTGTAGATATTACTTCCGGGTGCTGAAATGTCTACCCATGTTCCATAATTCGAAAAACTGGACTTGACATCACCGCTTCCAGTAGAAGCAACTGCAATACATTCTGTATAGGACGCCGGATAATGCAATGCATTTGTGTTGCTGTTTCCTGCAGCTGCAACTAGCACACAACCTTGCTGGCTCGCCCAGGTAATAATATTTTGTGCGGTTGTGGAAGAACTTGTTCCGCCCCATGACATGTTGATTACATCTGCACCAGCAGCAACAGCATACACTACTCCATCATAACCATCCGTAACTGAACTCGGTGAATTGCTGTTACCGGTTGCTTTGACTGCAATCAGATCACAGCTGAAACCGATAGATGCAATACCAATTCCATTATTAGTAGTGCCACTCGAAATCCCACCTACGTGTGTGCCATGGTCAAATGTATTGTTCGGAGGATTCGGATTATTGTCGTTATCCGCAACGTCATAACCATTGATATCGTCTACATAACCGTTTCCATCATCATCAATGCTATTGCTCGCAATTTCTCC
>CAZBYM010000306.1:0-2071 GCA_964495745.1 uncultured Chryseobacterium sp.
ATATCCGTGAACGATGAAAGATATCCTTCACACACAGTGTCAGCAACAAAGTCGGCAACCGGTAACGGATATACAGTTACATTAACGAGAATAGAATCAATACAACCAAATCCGTTTTGTGTAACGAGTGTTACCGGATAAGTTCCGGGTGCTGCATAATTGTGCGCAGGATTCTGCGTGGTGTTCAAAGGAGATCCATCACCGAAATCCCAACTCCATTGTGTTGGAGTATTGGTTGTTTGATCGACGAAGTTGGTTGGCAATCCAAAACAAGGAACATTACTTGTAAATGCAGGAACCGTTCGTGGATTAGCCTGAACAGTAACAGTAGTTGAATGTGTACATCCTGTTGCGTATCCCGCAGTGAGAATAACACTGTACGTTCCGGCTGTTGTGTAGATATGTGATGGATTCGGATTATTCGAAACATCAAGTGGACTTCCATCTCCATAATCCCACGTGAATGTAGTTGGTCCTCCCAATGAAGTACTCGTGAAATCAGTTGTATCATTTGTACAAACTGAAATAAATGTAAACTGCGCGGTAGGAATTGGATTTACAACTACAGTTCCGGTAATCGTATCACCGCAACCGCTTCCTGCCGCAACAATTAATGTCGTAGTGTATGTTCCTGCTGTTGCATAGCTGTGAGAAGGATTCTGTGTGTTTCCAAACGGTGTTGCATCACCATAATCCCAACTCCAGGAAATCGGTGCACCGGAAGTCTGATCCGTAAACGCAGTGGATTGTCCTACACAAACAGTTGTACTTGCAAACTGAGCAACAGGAACAAGATTTACTGTAATTGCTTGTGTGAGGAAACTGCTGCATCCTGCGCCATTCGTCGCAGTAAGCGTAACATTGTAAGAACCCGAAGTTGCATACAGGTGATTCGGTTGTTGCGATGCGCTTGATGTTGCGTCTCCAAAATTCCAGAGCCAAGTTGAAACATTACCCGTAGTTGAATTGGTAAAGATGGTCGAATCGCCAACGCACTCAATGCTTGCTGCAAATGCAACGGAAGGAATAGAATCTACAACTACAATTCCCGTAGCTGTATCAGCGCAACCGTACGCCGTCGTCACAATAAGTGTTACAGTGTACGTACCGGCACTCATGTATGGATGAATCGGATTAGTAGTGCCGCTTGTTCCGGCATCTCCGAAATTCCATGCATTAGTCGTTTGTCCACCGGACGTGTTCGTAAAAATTACGTTATCCAAAGCGCAAACGGTGTCATTGCTCATTGTGAAACCTGCAATCGGATCCGGATGAACAGTTACGATATGCGTGATACTGTCAGCACAACCGTTGCTTCCTGTTACAACTAATTCAATCGTGTAAACAGAATCGTTGAGATTTGCAATATAGGTCTGGCTTCCCGGATTTTGAGACGAAGAAGTATTTCCGTTTCCGAAATTCCACGAATACGCATTGCCTGGTGTTGCAATAGTGCTGTTTGTGAAATTCACAGTGAGAGGAGTACAACCTTGCGTTGGAACAATTGAGAAAACCGGAACCGGTCGTGGCAACACGGTAACTATTGAAGTATCGTTACTGATGCAACCGAGAACATTCGTTACCAATGTTACGGTGTATGTTCCCGGAGTTCCATACAAAACTGCAGGCGGAGTATACGCGGTTGATGTTGCAGGTGCTCCACCGGTGAATGTCCATGCGTATGTTCCACCTACCGTTGATCCGTTGACAAAATTCACAGTAAGATCTTCACATCCTGTAACAACAGGTGGTGTGATAAGTGTTATCGGAATCGGATTTACAACAACCGTATGTGTAACTGTATCGGCACCGCAAAATCCGTTGACAATTAAACTCACAGTAAATGTTCCGGCTGTATTGTAAACTTGTGTGTGCGGACCGGCAGTAGTTGATGTATTTCCGTTTCCGAAATCCCACGCGTATGTCAACTGATCACCCAATGAGTTTTGCGTGAACGTAACGCTTCCGCCTTGACAAATTGTTGAAGTTACCGGAGTGAATTGCGCCAACACAGCAGGATGAACAGTAATCAACACAATTGAATCACGCGTACCGCAATGATTGGTCACAT
>CAZBYM010000306.1:2081-5515 GCA_964495745.1 uncultured Chryseobacterium sp.
ATGGAATGCGTAACAGCGACATTACCCGGAGGACAAGTAAATGTTTGATTCGGAATCTGTACCGCGTTGGAATAATAAATACCATCAATGTACCAAGCGTACGTAAGTGCTCCGCCGGTTGAAGTATTATTAGAAGTAACTACTAACGGAGTACAACCATTTGTCGGAGTAACTGTAAGGTTGATGTCAGGAATTGTATCAATCACAATTACACGAATCATTGTATCTGTTCCGCATGCGCTTCCTGCGATGAGTGTAATCGTGTATGTTCCCTGCAAATACGTTTGTGGCGGAGGACTTCCTGTTCCTGAAACAATATTTCCGTTTCCGAAGTTCCACGTGTAGTTATTCGCAGGCTGTACACCGGAAGAAAGATTTGTAAATGTTACGAGTTGCGGAGAACAACCGGGGTTTGGTGTTGCATTGAAATTTACAATTGGAGGTCCAACAACTATGATTGGGCTAACTGTTGATTGTGAACTATTGCAACTGTTCGAAGCAACTAAAGTAATCGTGTATGTTCCTGCAACAGTGTAAATATGTGTTGGAGGAATCGGACTTGTCGTTGTAATTAACGGTGAACCATCACCAAAATTCCAAACATATGTTGTTGCGTTTTGTGACGCATTTACCGGTGTAACTGTCAATGGCAAGCAACCTGACATTTGCATGATCGGCACACTGAAAGAAGCACCAACATATCGTTCGAATACAACAATCAATGTTGCAGTAGCCGTACAACCATTCGGTCCGGTAGCAGTCATAGTTACTGTGAACGTTCCGTACGTATTGTACGTATGTGGAATGACCGCATTCGATGCAGTTGTGTACAACGGACTTCCATCACCGAAATCCCAAGTGTAACTTGTTGCACCGGTAGTAAAGTTGGAGAAATTCACAACTTCACTTGTGGTTGGATCTCCGGGAAGTAAACAGTTGATTGTGTTTCCATCACCATCATCACCCGCAATACTGATCAATGGAATTGTCAGCGCAGTAACAGCCATCGTGAACGTGCTTGAGCAACCAACGAAGTTTGTGACCGTTAACGTTACAGTATACGTTCCGCCGGAGCCATATGAGTGCG
Organism: uncultured Chryseobacterium sp.; assembly: GCA_964495745.1. Classification (GTDB taxonomy): domain Bacteria; phylum Bacteroidota; class Bacteroidia; order Palsa-965; family Palsa-965. Next base: position 3,169 of record CAZBYM010000306.1, read on the forward strand.
TTGGATTTTGCTGTGTAGAAGTTGTGGCATCACCGAAATTCCAATTGTACGTTGTAGCTGCAACTGTTCCCGTTGAAGTGCTTGTGAAGTTTACCGGAAGCGCTGCACATTGATTGTTCGGCGAAAAAGTAAATGATGCGTTTGGTTGTGGATAAATCCGAACAACAACAGTTTGTGTATCCGTACATGGAACAGAAGGATCTGTTGCAATCATACTGAACGTGTACGTTCCCGTTGCAGTAATTGTAACGCTATTTGGCGCGACAAGTCCGGCAGTGTTATCAAACAAAACTGCATTTTGATACCAGTTGTAAGTAGCCGTTCCATTGTTTGCGCCTGTACTCGTATTGGTAAAGTTGATAGTGTAAGGGCCGACTCCGCAAAAATTTACAATGGGCGTGGTGAAATTCGCAACCACCTGCGGACAATTCGCTTTCATTCCGAATGACCAGAAGCAAAGCACTGCAAGGAGTGTATTTCGTAAAAGTGTATTCAACTTATCAGGTTTCAGTAGGTTTGCCGCCTTACCGTTGTATAAATATAGCAAATCGCGCCAAAATCAAGCTGATTTCACTTACGTAATTACAGGAAAATCAGGTCAATCGCTGTCCAACTTAGCCGGAAGACTCGATTTCATCAACTTATGGCGAAATAGCGGTGCAGTATTCAGGTACGAATTTTCTCCTGTGGACTATCTGAGAGTCTTAGTAACATATTGTTCGCTTTGCAACGGCATTTCGGCAAATTCGACCAATAATGCAAAGTCGGAAGAAATAGAGAATTTATTTATTTGGAAGAGTAGTTGTGCAACGGTCACCCGTGTTAGGCACAGTTTATTATTCTGGCCAGTCTGCTGGACCTAGCCATTCAGGTTTCTTATGTTTTTTCGTCTCTATTACTGAACCGTCCTTATTATAATATGTCCATGTTTTGATTTTATATCCATTCTTTGTTTGTCCCTTTTGTTTCAATTGCCCATTTGAGTAGTAATCTTCCGTTTCCCAAAGTCTGTATTTTCCATTGTCAATATCTAACTCTTTACTATGTCTTTTTAAATTACCATTCAAAAAATAGAAGAAAAATTCATGATGAATCCCTTGTGTCCAGATAAATATTTCAGAAACTTTCCCGTTTATATAATATCCTGTCCACTTCCCTTCGTTGTAGCCACTAACGAGTTGTCCGGTTTGTTTCAGACTGTCATTAAACCAATAACTCCTGAAAGACGTTAGTTTATTGTCTTTGTATAATAGTTCAAATGCAATTTTAGTGGTGTCTTGTAAAAAGTATTGGTAGTATTTCCCAGTTTGTAAGTTCTGTGTTTTATAATCATTTGGCAAAATACAACCACCTTGATAGGTAAACTCGTTTGTATCAATAAATTTATTCAAATTTGATTTTCCAATTTTGGCCAAAGATGGATTTGGCTTTGTGTCGGAAATATATTTGTAGTTCTTATTTGTCGGTGTCTGACCATATAAATTGATTATGGGGAAAGCTAGTCCAATAAGATATATGAAAAGCCTTTTTGTCATTGTAAATATAAATTGTGGCTAACGTTTTGCGGATTGGCGCCGCGCGCTTTTCCTTCTAATAAATATACGTGAAAAGCGCGTGGAGCCAATGCGCTGTTAGGTGAAGTTATTTGCACGCGTCGTCTACGTGAGCTTCCGCTTCTTTGTTGCCTAGAGTGATGGCCTTCTTTATGTCGGCGCATGAGCCAGCATTATCGAGAAGCATTGCTTTTACAGCACCTCGAAAGTAATAGTAGTTGCCGCTTGTATCGTTTTGGGCTATGGCCGCATTGCAATCTGCTAAAGCGTTGGTGTAATCAGACAATTTGCCATATGCAACAGCGCGCTCAAAGTAAGCGTTCGTGAAATTTTGATTAAGCGAAACGGTTTTTGAAAAATCAGCGATTGCCAAATTGTAATCTTGCGCGCCGTATGAATAGGTGCAACCTCGATAAAAGTAGGCAGAATCAAAATTTGGAGATAACTCTATTGCTTTAGAGAAGTAGTATAATGCGCTATCCGTATTATGATTAGCGTAATGCTCACCACCTTTCTTGTAATAATCATTAGAACTAGATTGGCTACAAGATGCGAAAGGCAACAGTAACACTAATCGTAATGCTTGTTTCAGTGCTGTCATATAATTTCACCTAACGGTTGCAGATTTGCCTCGTGCGCTTTGAAACGCTTAAGGTTTTTCTTTCACGAAAGTTACTTAAAAGCACGGAAGAAGTTTAGCAGCGGGAGAGAAACTTCTCTTGAAACAGGATTTCCAATACTCTTTCTTCGAAGACGAAACCGCTGCGAACTTGCACCAAGCGTGCGCATGAGGC
>CAZBYM010000307.1:0-5513 GCA_964495745.1 uncultured Chryseobacterium sp.
ACAAGACAGGAATTACCGATTAGGAAATACAGAATCAACGAGCGCATATTGAAAATTACGTTTTTTTCCTGGAACTGTGAACGCAGAACCGAAAACCGGGAACTAATTTTTCCTAACCCGTTCCAGATTAATCATATTCGTCGGATCAATTGACAATCCGGAAATATTCTTTTGTACTAAACGAACTACACGATCGTAATACAGAGGAACAACTGGCGCTTCATCCACGAGAATCTGCTCCATTCTCAGGAAAAGATCGCTGCGAATAGAATCACTTTGCTCTACAAGACATTTCTCGTACAGCCGATCGAATTCGGAATGCGAGAAGTGCGTATAATTTGATCCACCCGGACTCCAATGTTTGCTGTAAAATAACGACATGAAATTTTCAGGATCAGGATAATCTCCAATCCACGATTTGCGGAAACTCATCACTTTACTTTCTGCAACTGCGGAGGTAAATGCCACAGGAGTCATAATCTCAATCTCAACTGTGATTCCAACTTCCATGAGCTGGTGACGAATTTCTTCTGCGATGTCCAAGTAACTTCCGGTTGTTGCAAGCGAAATCGAAGGCAAACCTTTTCCTCCAGGATAATGAGCCATGTCTAACAATTCTCTTGCTTTATCAGGATCGTACGTGAATCCTTTCAGCAACGCAGGGTCATATGCCTTCAAACTTGGAGGAATAAATCCGGAAGTAGCTTGTGTACCAAGATTGCTTCTTCTGAAACGAACAATCTGCTCACGGTTGATCGCATAGTTGATTGCCTGACGAACAAGTTTCAGTCGCAAAGGACTATTCTTCACTACTTCATTGTCAGGATCAATGTTAAATCCGATATAATCTGTTTTCAAAAACTCTGCACTTTGCAAAACATATTTATCCGCCATGTCAGGTTTCAACTTTCCGTCAGACTGCAGAACTTTTTCCTTGTTAATCGCATCAATTCCCGAGAGCATGTCCAGATCTCCGGCGAGAAACTGCAGAAACGCCGCGTCAGGATCATCAATAAAACTCACAGAGACAAAATCGAGGTAAGGAAGCTGTTTTCCTTCTGAATCTTTCTTGAAATAACCAGGATTTCGCTCGAGATCAAGGCGCGTATCCTCGATCCATGTCTTCAAGCGAAATGGTCCTGTTCCTACAGGATGTGTTTTGAATCCGTCACCATAAAACTGCACAACTTCCTTTGGAACAACCGAGAAAAATTTCATGGTCAGTATTCCAAGAAAAGGCTTGAATGGTCGAGTAAGATGAATCACAAAAGTCGAATCATCAATGGATTCAAAACCGGGATGATTTTTGTTCGGGTAATAATCAACAACATCAAGCAAAGTAGAAGCATTCGAAATCCGTTTGTCAAACAAGCGAGTGAAACTAAAAACAAAATCTCCTGCGTTCACTTTCCGTCCTTTCCCTCCAGGAAACTGAGGATCATCCTGAAAGAAAACATCCTGACGCAACGCAAAAGTGTATGTCAATCCATCATCACTGATCTGCCAGGATTTTGCAATGCATTCCTTCACATTCAACTGATCATCCATTTCAAGTAAACCATTGAAAATCTGATTCACCGCCCAGTTGTTCTCAAACTTTCCTGACATCGCAGGATCTAATGACGTTACGTCCCCGAGTTCGTTGAAACGGAACACTTGACGAGTATCATGCTCTGTATTCGACGAGCCGCATCCTGCAATGAAAAAACACGCTGCAGATACAACAGTAATTGTAAAAAGTGTTCGTTTCATAGTCGTGTTTATGGCAGAACAAGTTTACCAAGAATAGTCAGGGAAGAATTACGTGTTAAAAAACGTTTTTACACAAGGTTTTCAACATGAATGTTCGTCTTCATACCGACATTTTTCCTGTGTAATTACCTAACTTCGCACCTGAATGGAGAAGACTGTAGCATTCCACACTCTCGGATGCAAACTCAATTTTTCAGAAACATCGGCAATTGCTCGTCAATTGAAGGAACTTGGGTTCTCCAAAAGAGAATTTCACGAGGGAGCATCTGTATATGTGATCAATACCTGTTCTGTAACAGAGAATGCAGATCGTGAATGCAGAAAAGTTGTACGCGATGTGTTGGCCGTTTCTCCGGAAGCTTGCATTGCAGTTATTGGGTGTTATGCACAACTCAAGCCCCAGGAAATAGCTGCGATCGAAGGAGTAGATCTTGTGCTCGGAGCAACTGAAAAATTCAACATCCCGGCGTATCTCGAACAATTACAAGGCAAACAGGCGAACGCAATAGTTCATGCTTGCGATGTGGATGAGGCTGACGTTTTCGTGAGTGCATGGTCGTCGGGCGACAGAACAAGAACTTTTCTCAAAGTTCAGGACGGTTGCGACTATACCTGCTCATTCTGTACAATTCCATTGGCGCGTGGAAAAAGTCGATCGGATAGTATTGCGAATGTGCTGCTCAATGCTGAAAAAATTGCCGTTTCCGGAGCAAAAGAAGTTGTTCTCACCGGTGTAAATCTTGGTGATTTCGGAAAAGGTTTACTCGGAGGGAAAAAGCGAGAGGAGAATTTCCTCGAATTGATTCAGCATCTGGATAAGGTGGATGGAATTGAACGATTTCGCATTTCGTCAATAGAGCCAAACCTTCTGACCAACGATGTAATCAACTTTGTATCCATTTCGAAAAAATTTGTTCCGCATTTTCATATTCCGCTTCAATCGGGTTCTGATAAAGTATTGAAAATGATGCGCAGACGTTATCAGCGCGAATTGTATATTGATCGTGTGAATACGATCAAATCGCTCATGCCGCATTGTTGTATTGGCGTAGATGTGATTGTAGGATTTCCAGGTGAAACTGAAGCTGATTTTCTCGAGACGTACAAATTCCTGAATGAATTGGACATTTCTTACTTGCATGTGTTCACCTATTCAGAACGAGACAATACCGATGCAATTCTTCTGGAAGGAATTGTTCCCATCCCTGAACGCAAACGCAGGAATAAAATGTTACGCACTTTATCAGTAAAAAAATTACGTGCATTTTATTCTCAGCACCAGAAGACAACCCGATCTGTGTTATTTGAAGAAGAAATGAAACAGGATAAAATCTTCGGATATACTGACAATTATATCCGGGTTTCTGCTCCTTACGATTATTCATTGGTGAATAAAATCACAGAATATACTTTAGACACACTTTCTCCCGAGAACATTTTTATTACTGAGGTCGCACCGGCCATGGCTTAACTGTAATTTATGTACGCAACAATTTATGATGCTGTTTTAGATATTTTCGGATGGGATATTCCTTTTCTGAAATTGCTGCAGAGTTTTGGATTCTTCGTGGCTTTCTCATTTTTATTCTGTGCCTATTTCTTCGCCAGAGACTTAAAACGGAAAGAGGAGGAAAGCTTACTTCAACCAACTTTTAGAAAAGTAATGCTTGGAGCGAAAGCTTCTCAAGGAGAATTAATCGGACAATTCATGATTGGATTCCTTCTTGGATGGAAATTACTTTCGATTCCATTTGAAGATGCTTCATTCTCTGAAGATCCACGCGGATTCATTCTTTCAGGACGAGGAAACATTTTCATTGGAATGTTGATGGGCGGAGTTTTCGCAACATACAAATATTGGTCGGCGAACAGAAAGCGTTTACCGGAACCAAAAGAAGTAGAAGAGAAAGTAAGTCCTGCCGATCACGTAGGGAACATGACATTAATTGCAGCCTTTTTTGGTTTTCTCGGAGCTAAAATATTTCACATTCTCGAGAACTTCGGAAGTTTTCTAGCTGATCCGGGCGAAATGTTTTTCTCTTTCAGCGGTCTCACCATGTATGGTGGTTTGATTCTGGGAAGTGTAGCAGTTCTGTATTATGCACACCGTCAGAAATTCAACATTCTTCACGTGATGGATGCCTGTGCACCTGGATTATTTCTCGCTTATGGATTTGGTCGCTTAGGTTGCCAGATTTCCGGAGACGGCGATTGGGGAATTGTAAATACTGCGCCGCAACCAGGGTGGATGAGTTGGCTCCCCGAATGGTTCTGGAAATACGATTATCCGAATAACGTAAATCGTACATGCAACCCAAACGACAACGATCCGAAATACGATCTGGTAAATTTGCTGTGCGATCCTGAACATCCGCGATTAGTTGATACTGTCTTCCCTACTCCATTGTATGAAGCAATTGCATGTATGTCGTTATTTGCTATTTTCTGGATTTTCAGAAAACGTATTGTTACGCCGGGATTGATGTTCGCGCTCTTCATGATTTTTAATGGCGTAGAACGCTTCTGTATCGAATTGATTCGCGTGAACACGACATTATTCACACTTGGAAGTTTCCGCGTGACTCAAGCAGAATTTATCGCATTCTGCCTCGTAACTGTCGGAGCCGCATTTGCATTCTGGGTGAAGAAACGTAAGAAACCCGCACCTACCGCATGAGTCTTTTCGGAGATACAACGGGCTATCCGGATCTTGAATTGCTTTGCGAAAAAGTTCAAGTGATCAGCGTACGCGTTGGTAAAGCAATTCTGGAACAACGAAAGAATTTCAAGTCAACTGATATAGAAGAGAAAGACTTCAATAATCTTGTTTCATTTGTTGATCGCGCCGCAGAAGATGAATTAGTAAAGCAGCTTTCAACAATCTTTCCAGAAGCTGGTTTTATCACTGAAGAAAATTCGAATCGTCCACGAGGAATTCGCTTTAACTGGATTGTTGATCCGCTTGATGGAACAACCAATTTTGTTCATGGAATTCCCTGTTATGCTGTAAGTGTTGCATTGGCCGACGGGATGAATCCAATACTTGGTGTGATTTACGAAATCAACATGGACGAATGTTTTTATGCGTGGAAAGATGGTGGCGCATGGCTCAACGGTGAGAAAATTTCTGTTTCTGTAACTCAAGAATTGAAACGTTCACTCATCGGAACAGGTTTTCCTTATGTGGAAGCAGGATTGTTTGACAAATACGTTGCACTTTTCGGAGAACTTCAAAAACTCACGCGGGGCATTCGTCGTCCGGGTTCTGCTGCTACAGATATGGCGTGGACTGCAGCCGGAAGATTCGATGCATTTTACGAATATGGATTAGCTCCATGGGATGTTGCAGCTGGTAAAATTCTCGTCGAAGAAGCGGGAGGATTATGCACCGACTTCTCGAACCAAAACGATCCGATTGGAACAAAAGAATTAGTTTGCGGAACATCAGCAATTCATGCCGCATTATTACCTGTGATTCAGAAACACCTCAAATAAATTATGACCAATCTAAAATTGTCGCGCCCTCTTGCATTTGTTGATCTTGAAACTACAGGAATTAATGTGGCTTCTGATCGTATCGTGGAAATCGCTATTCTGAAATTGCATCCCAATGGAGATCGCGATACGAAATGCATGAAAATTAATCCGGGAAGACCAATTCCACCTGAGTCGACAACTTTTCATCACATCACAGATGATGACGTGAAAGATTGTCCGACTTTTAAGCAGGCTGCACCCATGCTTTATGCTTTCATTGAGGG
>CAZBYM010000308.1:0-5487 GCA_964495745.1 uncultured Chryseobacterium sp.
ATGTATTCGTGATGCGGCTCGATGAAAAGGGGCGGATTTATTATTCCTCAACCACGAATGCTCAAGGAGTTGTGACGAACGTGAATTACACACATTATTATCCGAATCATGTAATCACGCATCACAACCGCGAATCAAACACTTTTTATTCTGTTGATGAATATTCGTTTAGTGATAACGGACTTTGTCAGAAATTCAAACGAACAGGGTTGCAGGATAATACAGTGCAGACGATTGTTTATGAGTATGAGTTTTATTAGAATTTAAGCGCTTCTAATTAAACAAATACTTTCCTTTCGCATCAACCGTCACTTTCGGCAACTTCTTCTTTGCCTCAAACCATTCATAACCGGTCTGCAAATTATCCCAGAAAATACGAACGAACACATCTGTCTGTGACTCCTTAATCCGAAGCAGATTCACATTCGTCAATCGTGCAGGAAAAAGATGAATTGGAATTTCCTTCTGACCGAAATTTTTCGCTTCTACACAAAGCACATAAAGTTCTTCTATTTTTTCATCGGTGATGGGAATACAACCAATCGTGCAACAATTTCCGTGAATCATGATTGCTCCACCAGGATCTCGCTTGCAAGCAAAAACTTTGTCAGAAGCATTTGGATAACTCACTCCAAGCGAAAGATGAAAATTACTGAAAGGATTGAAAACATTTACTTTATAAAATCCTTCAGGAACCTGATAATCACCTTGACAACGTTTCGGTCCTAACTCTCCGGAAGGCGCACAAATCGGATACGTAGTGTACAACTTCCAGATTGTGTCTTTCTTCTGTTTGACCCACACTTCAAGATCAGCTTCGTCTTTGAATCCGCGAATAAAAACTTCGAGTTGGTCAACAGCAACATTCATACTCTTCAAATTCGCAACAATGCTATCCCATTTGGCTTCGTATGCAGACTTCACACGCGAATTAGCCATTTGCTCCGCACGAAATGTTCCTTTCTTGACTTCGGGAACTGTGAGTATCTGTGTAAACGCGAATACAACTGCAATACAAAAACATGTAGTCAATGCAATTCCAAAATATCTCGTGGTCCTTTTCATGATCTGTTAGTTTACTGATAAGACTTCCTGCTTCACTGAACGTTTCAAATGTTTAGGTATTGCCTTGTTGATTACTTCTGTCAACGCAACAATGATACCTTTTTTCAATTGTGCGCGATGTGTAACAATACTGATTTCACGTGCCGGTTCAGGCGATTTGAAATAACGCACAGCTTCCTGCTGTTTCGTCGAGAGTCCAGGAATGGCCAGCCATGGCAAAATCGTCATTCCTTTTCCAGTTTCCACCATTCTGCGAAGTGTTTCAATGCTTCCGCTGCGATAATCGAAACTCAAAACGCCGTTCTTTTCTTTCTTGCGATTACACAATTGCAAAACCTGATTCTTCATGCAATGGCCGTCGGCGAGCAACCACAAATCATCTGCATCAAGATCATCCGGTTTCAATTGCTTTTTGTTCCAAAGCGAATGTTTCTTTGACAGATATGCAACATAAGGTTCATTGAAAAGAAAATTTTCATGCAATTGAGGTTCTTCCAATGGCGTAGCGAGAATTCCGGCGTCTATACTTTCACTTTTCAACTTGAGAATAATATCAGCCGTCGTAAGCTCATCTATCTGCAGATGCACATTTGGATATTGTTCCACAAATTGCTGCAGAAAAAGTGGAACGAGATAAGGTGCTAACGTCGGAATTACACCCAGCCTGAATTCTCCGGCAACTTCTCCACGAACCGAGCCGAGCAATTCCATCAAGCGATTCTTCTCGCGAACAATTATCTGAGCCTGATCAATAAAAATTCTTCCAGCATCAGTTACAGTTACCGGTTGTCGACTCCGATCAAAAATAGTAATACCAATTTCTTCTTCCAGCTTCTTTACTTGCATCGAAAGCGTAGGCTGCGTAACGAAACAAAGATCGGCCGCCTGAACGAAACTTCCGGTTCGACTTATCGCAAGTGCGTATTCAAATTGCTGTAATGTCATAGATAAACTTGATTGAACAACTAAATTAATCAATATTAGTTATTTATTATATTTTTTCAGTTACAATCAGTAATCACTATGACTGAAATCAGGATTCCAACTCCGATTCTTGTAATTATTCGAGAACACCACGAAGTTGTCAATGGAATCACTCACGCTTATTAACATTCAGCCTTAGTTTTACACATCAAGCGAATCAAGCAACTACTACTCTACCTTTGCATTGTGAAAACACTCAGCGGGATCGGAAAAGTTTTGCGGAATAAATACCTTCTCGTTATTCTGGCGCTTGCAGTTTGGCTTCTTTTCTTCGACAAGAACGATTTACTCTCGCAGTTCGACCGCAAGCATGAAGTCTCCAAGCTCGAAGCCGATGTTCAATACTACCGCGATGAAATTGCCCGCAACAAAAAAGAAATGGTTGAGTTGCAGAGTAATCCCAAATTGCTGGAAAAATTTGCGCGCGAACATTATCTCATGAAAAAAGATAACGAAGATATTTTTGTGATTGTGGCGGATACGGCTGTGGCGCCGGAGTTCAATGAAACAAACAATTAAAAATTTACAATTCTCAATTATCCAGAATTTGGAAAATTGAAAATATAGAATTGAAAATTTGTTATCTGAATTCCCCAAACACTTTTCTCATCACATCCGCAATCTCTCCCAGTGTTGCATACGATTCAACCGCTTTTAGAATATGCGGCATGAGATTTTCCGTTCCACGTGCAGCTTTTTCTATTGCTGCAAGATTCGCTTTCACTTCTTCATTATTCCGAGATGCTTTCAGCGCCTTGATCTTGTCGATTTGCGTCTGACGAATACTGTCATTCACTGTCAATAAATTCTCCAGCGGTTTTTCTTCCGCGGTGAATTTGTTCACACCAACAATAATTTTTTCTCCGGATTGAATTCCCGCTTGATAAGCATAAGACGAAGCTGCGATTTCATTTTGCATGAATCCGGCTTCAATAGCAGCAACCGATCCGCCCATAGCGTCAATTCGCTGAATATATTCCCAGGCTTTCGCCTCGATTTCTTCAGTAAGTGCTTCAACCATGTACGATCCAGCGAACGGATCAACAGAATCTACAACGCCGCTTTCATAAGCAATAACCTGCTGCGTACGCAAAGCAATTCGTGCAGCTTCTTCAGTAGGTAATGCAAGCGCTTCATCAAATCCATTTGTGTGCAAACTTTGGGTTCCGCCCATCACTGCAGAAAGTGCCTGAAGTGTAACACGTACAATATTATTCTGTGGTTGTTGTGCGGTAAGTGTTGAACCACCTGTCTGCGTATGAAAACGCAGCATCATCGAGCGCGTATCTTTTGCTCCAAGTTCTTTTGTCATCTTGGCCCACATTCTTCTCGCAGCACGAAATTTAGCAACTTCTTCGAAGAAATTATTATGTGCGTTAAAGAAGAAAGACAAACGTTTTGCAAAAACATCAATGTCGAGTCCTTTTTCGATTGCTGCTTTCAGATATGCTTTTCCATTCGCCAATGTAAAAGCCAATTCCTGAACTGCCGTTGATCCTGCCTCACGAATATGATAACCGGAAATCGAAATTGTATTCCACTTCGGAACTTCCTGCGCACAATACTCGAAAATATCGGTGATGATTCGCATGGAAGGCTTCGGCGGATAAATATAGGTTCCGCGTGCTGCGTATTCTTTCAGAATATCGTTTTGTATTGTGCCGGAAATTTTTTTGATTTCCGCACCTTGCTTCTTCGCAAGCGCAATGTACATCGCCAACAAAGTAGAAGCCGTGGAATTTATCGTCATTGATGTTGTGACGTCATCCAACTTTATTCCATCAAATAAAATTTCAATATCACGAAGAGAATCAATTGCAACTCCCGATTTTCCAACTTCTCCCTCAGCAAACGCATGATCAGAATCGTAACCAATTTGTGTAGGCAAATCGAATGCAACTGATAAACCAGTTGTTCCGTTCTTCAGCAAATAATGGTAACGCTTATTTGACTCTTCTGCAGTAGAAAAGCCCGCGTACTGACGCATCGTCCACAACTTTCCGCGATACATGTCGGCCTGAACACCGCGAGTGAAAGGAAATTCTCCGGGTTGTTCCTCAGGAATATCTTTCTTTGGATAAACGCGTTCGATCTCAATACCGGAATCGGTTTGAAATTTCTTCTGCGATTCTATTTTATCTGACATGAAATTGTGCTGATTTGATTCGTGTCACCCTCGACTCCGCTCGGTCTGACAATGATTCTTCTGTAGAGCACTAATTGTCATACTGAGCGGAGCCGAAGTAGACAATTAGAACACCTGTCCAACTTCTTTCTTAATATACTCCAACGCCACCTGCGTAGGCATCTTCTCTATCTGTTGTGAAATCTGAAGAATCATCTGACTCAATTCAACTCCCGTTGCAGTATCCGGAAGTTTGGACGCAGCAACATTCACGAGTTTAGTAATTTCTTCTTTTGCCGTTTTCACCATTTCCCAAGCATGATTCGACATATAAATCTGCTGAGAAAGATTGTGCTCGAATTCAGTACGAATCATTTTTGTTAATTCTGACTGAAGCAAACGCGCGCTCATTCCACTCTTGTGCACACGCGTTACAATCATGTGCGGATGAATTCGCTCAAGAAAAATTGCGAGTCGCTCGTATGCCTGTAAACGCATTGGCGTAACAACACCTTGGTTGGCCAGACGAATCTCCGCCAGACGTTTCCTTGCTTCTGTATCGAGAAAATGTCGAACAGTTAGAAAACAGCCGAGGAAAACGATGACCGCCGGGATGACGATCTTTAGTAAGTCTACGATTAGTTCGAAATTCATAGTGTTTGCGTGAATTCTGGTAAAAATAAGCATTTCCTGTTAATCATGACCATTTGACTGAGAGTGGGAAGATTTGTGGCCGGTAAAAAAGTCATGCTTTTACTTGTACTTTTTTTGCCACAGATTACGCAGATTACGCAGATTATTTTCTCATTGTTTAACCGTTGTACAATTTGATTCCTCCAGACAGTATAAACCAGTTGGGGCAAACCTGGTTTTACCTGATGAAAATCTGCGTAATCTGCGTAATCTGTGGCGAAGAAAAATATTCGAAATAACACCCGGCTCGAGATGCGAAGTAAAACACAATCAAAATCCGTTTGTGGACGTTATCGCTCCACTTGTGATACGTTCACGAACAAATACACAATCTCAGTTCACTTCCGCGCGTTTTCAATCTAGATTTCAGTAACTAAACTTCTGAAACATGACTCCACAGCTGATTCTTTCCCTAAGCGCAGGTGCTATTTTGTATTTCTCCCAACACAATGAAAAACCAGAAGATGTTCCGTTGAAACGTGTACAAGAATATTACAATTTGCACAAGGGCGATTCACTTCCGAGCATTTGTCATGGAACAGAAGCTGGTGGAAGTATGGAACACGGAAAACTTATGCCCTTCGAAGGCGATAACTTTCGATGTTACGATGAAGGAAGCT
>CAZBYM010000309.1:0-5483 GCA_964495745.1 uncultured Chryseobacterium sp.
TTCTCGATATTGAAATGCCATTCGAGAATGGATTCACTCTGCTTGAACATATTAAGAATCCAAAATTTTCGGTGATTTTCACTACTGCTTATGATCAGTATGCAATCAAGGCCATTAAATATAGTGCCCTTGACTACTTGTTGAAGCCCGTTGATGTGGATGAATTGAAAAGTGCTGTTACTCGTTTTATAAAAAACAACGTAGCTCCGGAGAAAACTTACGACAATATTGAATTGCTCATGTCGGCATTGAAATTGAAAAGTAAATCGGCGAAAATTGCAGTTCCAACTTTTGACGGACTGCAAATGATCAGTGCAGAAGATATTGTTCATTGCACAGCGGATGAAAGTTATACGCACATGACACTTATTAACGGAACAAAAGTTGTCGTGAGCCGCATATTAAAGGAGTTCGAAGATTTGCTTTCCGATTACAATTTTCTTCGCGTGCATAATTCATCATTGATCAATCTCATGCACGTTAAGAAATACGTGAAGGGCGATGGCGGATATGTGGTAATGTGCAATGATGACACGGTCGAAGTTTCCCGTCGTAAGAAGACCGAACTACTGAGCAAGCTCTCGGTAATCCAACTTTAGATTTCCATCCATTTTCTGAATTCGCCGGATATTCCCGATTTCCTGCCAGCTATTGGTTCGCGATAGATTCAAACATCATTGGTTTGTTGTTTTGCGGAAAATAAAACGAACCATGAAAAGAATAGTAAGTCTACTCGTATTACTGATATGCACTTGTACTTTATATGCCCAGTCGCGCTACTTATGGACCGGCGCAGTAAATAATAATTGGAAAAACTCCGGAAACTGGACGTTGGTTGATGGACCAGCGGCGTGGGGGAATTATCCTTCCGGAATTACCTCTATCGCATTATTCGGCACATCAGTTTACGGAACGTCAACTAATGTCAATTGCACGATCGACGGAAATTATCTTCCGAATGGAGCATTGTATGTCGGTGGTATAGAAGTGAACGGTTATAGCGGAATCATTACGCAGGGGGTGAATAACCGATTTGTGATTAGTGATTGTCCAGGCTTGAATGGATGTGCGTACAATTCGGTTTACAAAGCCGTATTCAATTTCGGCTCAGGAGGAGAGTTCCGAGGCTCCACTACGGTGAACGTAGCGGGATCGCTGAATTACCAGGACAATTACACGATGGCTGTAGGAGTGGAGATGTTCATTACAGGCGGGCTATTTTATGCACCCCGAAAAATGTTAATGGAAAATCATCTGACACTCACACCTGGATGTTTTGTTGGCGCAGGTTTTGACGGTAGCGGCGGAGTAGTTTCTTTTTATCCACGCCCGGGCTCCATTTCATTTCCTACTTACTTTATTAATGCCGGATCAAGTAGTTTTCATGATCTCCAGATCTACACCGGGAAAACATGTGATCTGAATGGAGGAAATGTTACTGTTGCGAATAACCTGATCACAGCGGGTTCAGGAGGCTACCTGAAGATCAGCAATGGGCAACTTCACATCAAAAGAGACATCATCATCAACAGTACGGATTATTCGACTTACTCGTTAGGTGTTGCACACAATCCGGGAGGAACGGCAATGCTATATCTCGATGGATCGGTGCAGCAAAACATTATCAAAAATGTTACAGGCGCAACTGAAACTAGCGGACCGTTGGGGAATCTCACGATCGATAACAATAATGGTGTTATCATTTCTGAGCGAGTAAACATTGCAGGATCGTTGACGTTCGTGAATGGAATTATCAGTCCCCAGACTTCAGGATCACCGAACGATGTTTTGGTTTTCGATAATGCAGCAGTGGTTTATGGTGCAAGTGATGCCGGTTATTGCGAAGCGCCTGTCCGAAAACACATGTACAGTTTGCCGGCTGTTTCTTTTGAATTTCCAGTTGGCAAGAGTGGAGAGTTTCATCCGGCAATTATTTCTTCACCAACTGGTGGTAGCGGCGGATATGGAAGTACGAATCCAAACAACTATACGCAGTTCACTGTTGAGTATTTCGATGCAGCTACGCCAGATCCGCTGAGTGTAAGTCCCACTACTTTTGCAGTTCACAACTGTCAGTACTGGTCAATTGAACGGAACAACAAGCCGACATCCAATGCGAAAATTAGCCTCACATGGAATGCTGGTACATGCGATCCAACTTATTTTTCAACGCCTTCTGATTTACGTGTGGCACAGTACGATGGTACACTATGGCAGAACCGCGGAGTGAATGGTGCAGTTGGAACATATACTTACGGATCAAAAATTCAGGAAGCAATTGGCGCACCCGTTTCACAATTTATTACTGGGGCTTCAACATACTTTGCGTTTTGTCATGCAACAGCTCCGCCGTTGGTAATTAGCATGTCGGGCACGCAGCCAACTTGTGCTCCAGGAACCGACGGTACTGTTACCGCGACTGTAAGTGGAGCAATAGGTACGATTACTTATTCGTGGAGTACATCACCGGTACAAACGACACCTACTGCAACTGGTCTACCATTGGGCGGATACACGGTTACCGTTACTACAACTGGTGGTCAATCTGGTACAGGAGTATTTTATTTGGCGGCCCCACTTTATTCTGATGTCACATTGCCATCGGTTGCTCCTGTATACTGCGAAACTTCTTTGCCAATTCTACTGAATCTTGGAACTCCACTTGGGGGAACATATTCGGGAAGCCCGTATATTTATTTTTCTTCAGGGAATTATTATTTCGACCCTCAATTGTCAGGACCAGGAACTTTTACATACACGTATACTGACGGATTTGGCTGCGGTTATACGCGAAGCGGAAACATTATTATTAATCCTGGACCCGATCGTCCGCTTGGTTGGGAATGGGCTACTGGCCCCACAACTGCTACGGTTTCTCGTGGGGCAGATGTTGCGCACGATGCACCTTGGGACATGGTTTACACCATTGGGCATTTTTCCGGCACAGTAGATTTTGGAGGCGTAACACTTACGAGTGCGGGAGGTGAAGATGTTTTTGTTTTGTGTCACATAGCAACAACCGGCGCACTCAATTGGGCAAGAAGTTACGGAGGTACCGGAGATGATTACGGAACTGGCATAACGTTTACCGGCAGTAAAATTGCGATTACAGGTTATTTCACGGGGACAACAAATTTCGAAGGCCTTACGGCAGTATCGAATGGGTTGAATGATGGGTTTTTCGCCAGACTTGATCACATTGGAAATGTTCAATATTTACATGCGATCGGCGGAATCGACGACGATAAAGTCAATGCGATAACGAACGATGGAACGAACTACTACATCAGCGGATTTAACTTTTTCGATAGTTCGTACCCGACAATTTCATTCGGCTCTGGCGTTTCTTTAACTGATTATCTGACTCAATCGTTCGTGGCAAAATATGTTGTTGCTTCAGGCACGTGCATGTGGGCTGTAAATGGTAGTGCAGATTGGCAGAGAGCAACTGCAATTGATCTCAACGCGGATGGAAATATTATTGTTGGTGGAAATATGACGTATCTACCGAATGGTTTTCTAGAGAGGTACAATTCGGGTGGCACGCTTTTGAATTTCAATTATTTTGAGGCGTACACAACGGGCTATACCGGAATTGAAGGAATATTAGGAGGAATCAGTCATGATCTTGCAGGAAATATTTTCATTACAGGTTATTACTCTGATATTTCTGGGGGAACAAGTACTGCAACATTCAATACTTTGCCTGTTGCTCCAGGAACTTATACTCCAATTCTCAGTGGGTCAGGTGCGGTATTAAACGGAGGAGTCAATGAAGTATATTGGGCAAAGTACGAACCAGATCTGAAACTTGCCGCCGCTACAAATATTGGTGCGAATGGATCTTTTTTTAGCGGCTCAGACATAATCGTAGACGCATCAGGCGATCAATATGTAACCGCAGGATTCCTGGGCACAATATCGAATCTCTGTTATTCCATTCCTAGTTATGGTTATGATGACATTTTTGTAATGAAATTGGATAATTCAGGCAACTTCGTTTGGGCGCAGAAACCTGATGGTGGCTACTATGAAGCTAATCCATCCATAACACTTGATAATTCTGGTGGTGTTTATTTGACGGGCTCAATTGCTGGCGGTGTTGTCAACTTCGGCGCAATTCCAGTCAACTCTGGAGCGACCAATACATTCACAGCGAAGCTCGGGCCAACTGGTTCTTCGGTTTATCGTACTTCGGAAGATGTTGCTAACGATCAGCTCGTTGAAGGTGGTGGACTTGCAGTCTTCCCAAACCCAAACAACGGACAATTCACCATCAACACAAATTCATCTGAACCAAAAGATGTAATGGTGTACGACATGACTGGAAGATTGGTGTTCTCAATGACACAAACAACGGAGTCAACTATCGCAGTGGATATTTCCAGCGAAGCGAAAGGACTTTATATCGTGAAAGTGATTTCAGGTGATGAAGTTCAATCGGCACGAGTGAGCAACCAATAAAATACCCCTACTCAAATAAAAATCCCCGGAATGTTTATTTCGGGGATTTTTATTTGAGTCATTGCGAGCTTGCGAAGCAATGACGTTATTCAAACGCATTCAAGCCCGTAACGTCCATTCCAGTAATCAGCAAATGAATATCATGCGTTCCTTCGTAAGTAACAACCGATTCCAGATTCATCATGTGACGCATGATTGGATATTCTCCAGTGATTCCCATTCCACCGAGCATCTGACGTGCGTTGCGCGCAACGGTCAATGCCATATCAACGTTGTTACGTTTCGCCATGGAAATCATCGCAGGTGTTGCGCGATTTTCATTCTTCAAAACGCCGAGTCTCCAGCAAAGCAATTGTGCTTTCGTGATTTCAGTAATCATCTCTGCCAACTTTTTCTGTTGCAATTGAAAACCGCCAATTGGTCGTCCGAACTGAATGCGCTCTTTCGAATAACGCAATGCAGTATCGTAGCAATCCATTGCTGCTCCGAGTGCGCCCCATGAAATTCCGTAACGTGCAGAGTTCAGACAACCGAGTGGACCTTTCAGTCCTTTGATCGTCGGAAAAATATTTTCTTTCGGAACTTTTACGTTGTCGAATACAAGTTCACCTGTTGCAGAAGCACGCAGCGACCACTTGCCGTGCGTTTCAGGAGTAGTGAATCCTTCCATGCCACGCTCAACAATGAGCCCGCGGATTACACCTTCATCATCTTTCGCCCAAACAACTGCAATGTCTGCGAATGGTGAATTTGAAATCCACATTTTTGCGCCATTCAGAATTACATGATCGCCCTTATCCTTGAAGTTCGTCAACATTCCTGCAGGGTTTGATCCGTGATCAGGTTCTGTTAATCCAAAACAACCGATCAAATCTCCAGTGGCCAATTTTGGCAAATATTTTTTCTTCTGCTCTTCTGATCCGTACGCATAAATCGGGTACATCACCAGCGAACTTTGAACGGAAGCTGTTGAACGAATTCCGGAATCGCCACGTTCCAATTCCTGCATGATCAATCCA
>CAZBYM010000310.1:0-5468 GCA_964495745.1 uncultured Chryseobacterium sp.
TCATTGGGAAAATCTCCACAAATGAAAAAATCAAATTTTGATGCCGGACTCGGAGTATGGTTTCAAAGCGAAAAATTGTGGTTCGGAATTTCTGCTTCCCATCTTACTGAAGGACAATTCGACGCTGGAACAGTTATCATCAATGCGCCTCCGTTAACGGTACATAATTTGCTCTACTCAATTTCTCGTCACTACTGGATTACCGGCGGATACAATTACCAACTTCCAGGTTGGACTTTGAAACCGAGTGTACTTGTAAAAACAGATGCAGTAGTTACAACTGTTGATGTGAGTTGTATCGCAAGCATGCACAATGGTTTTTGGTTCGGAGCTACGTGGCGATACGACGATGCAGTTTGTCCAATGATCGGATTCGAATGGATTAGAGTTAGCAAGAATCATAAAGTGACTGAGGAATATTCTCCAGGGCTCAATCCCGATTTTCACGACAAAACAAAACCGTCTAACAATAGATATGCTGTAGTCAAGCTTGGTTTTGCCTATGATTACACAACTTCGAAACTCGCGAATTACAACAATGGAACTTTCGAGTTGTTTCTGAATTACTGCATCCCATATGTTCCACGAGATTCTCGTCACGGTGATGTACGCAACTTCCGTTAGATTAAATTCAAGTGAAAACACGGTTTAACTGAAGATTTCAACGTTTTTATTGTTAAAATTTAGATCTGGTTTGAATATTAAATAATTGATATTCAGAATGATAGGGTTTTACCGTCAGCGCCGTATCTTTTGATGAACTTAAGGTTATAGGAATAGGAAACAGTAAAAAAGACCCCATTCTGCGCTAATTTCGGCAAAGCCAGGTCCGAGTTGTGAACAGGATGGGGTTAAAAAAGATTTGTGAATAGAAAATGTTTACATATCTTAGCGACCTAGTGTACCGACCGCTTAGAGGAAGACGATCGGGTAAACACCTATAACTATGAAGAAAACCCTTACTATCATTGCGTTTGCGCTGGGCAGCACAGCTGTTTTTGCACAGCAGGATCCGCAGTTTTCGCAGTACATGCACAATAAAATGTTCATGAATCCTGCCTACGCTGGCATGCGTCAGGCTCTCTGTGGAACATTAATCGCTCGTCAACAATGGTCAGGTTTTGATGGTTCACCTCAAAGTGGTGTTCTGTCTGTCGATATGTTCACTCCGCAATTACACGGTGGACTCGGTCTTAACGTGATGTACGATAAACTCGGTTTCGAACAAACAATGGCTTATCGCCTTGCGTACTCTTTTCACCTGAATAACGTTGGTGGGGGTACACTTGGTATTGGAATTGAAGTTGGTGCTGCTTCCAAAACACTCGGACCGGTAGGTGCCCAGTCGTGGGTAGCAACTACAAATTGGCAGAATGATCCTTCTGTTCCGCCACAACTAAAGAAAACAACTTTCGACGTAGGATTCGGTCTTTGGTATCAGCGCCAGAATATGTGGTTTGGTATTTCATCGACTCACTTGGCTGCGAATACTTTTGACCAAGGACAATCTTCACCTATCGGAGGCCCTGTTCCAATTGCACACGATCTAGTATACAAAATGGCTCGTCACTACTGGATCACTGGTGGAATTACCCTTATGCAAGGAAATACTTGGGAAGTTCGCCCTTCGTTCCTTGTGAAGTCTGATGCAACGGTAACTTCTTTTGATCTTAACGTTCTTGCAATGTTCAATCAGCGTTTCTGGTTCGGCGCTTCTTACCGTTATCAGGATGCAATTGTTCCAATGTTAGGTTTCCAGATTCCTCACCCTGTAACAGGTGAGAATGGCGGACTAAAAGTTGGTTTTGCTTACGATTATACAACGTCAAATTTGGGGGACTATAATGATGGTTCATTCGAATTGTTCTTGAACTACTGTGTTCCGATCAAATTTGTTCAGAAAACAGAGCGTCATGGCGACGTTAGGATTTTTGATTAGTATTTAACCAGAGTAATAATTAACCAGTAAAGTCCAGTTAGCAATAGTAACACCCGTTGAGTTGAGTCACTTATTAAGATTGAAGTGATTTTATTCAACAAGGGACAATTTCGGGAAAGATTGTTCCGTTATTAATGCAACCTGGCAAAGAAACAACTACTACAACTACTAAGGGAAACCAAAGGAGGCAAAAATGAAAAGATTGTTGTTCGCAGGCGTTGTCGCCACAGTACTGTTTACATCCTGTTCAACGGATAACGGACAGTTGATTGGCGTTCAGAACCGACCGGCATGGTATCCGTTCGACCCGTTCGGAATGTTGTATTGCCCAATGGGCAGTTACAATATGGGACCGTCAGACGAGGATATTCCGTATGCCCACACAACTAAGTCAAAGACTGTTTCGGTACAGGCATTTTACATGGATCAGACTGAGATCTCGAACAACGAGTATCGTCAGTTTGTTTACTATGTACGTGACTCTATCGCACGTCGATTACTTTCAGAATCATTCGAAGAAGAGTATCTCATCGCTGAGGAAGACTGGATTGGATACGAAGACAATGGACCTCTTTATATTGATGAGGATTATCCGCAGGATCCGTACCGTCCATTGAATTGGCTGGAGAAGATTCGTTGGGACGAAACAGATCCGGAATACAAGGCAGCAATGAATGACTTGTATCTTCCTATCGAAGAGCGTTTCTACGGTCGCAAAGAAGTTGATGCGCGTAAACTCATTTATGAGTACTACCGTATTGACATGCGCCTCGCAGCGTCTAAGTCAAATCGTTACAAGCCAAAAACAGTTCCTGGCCCGGAAGGTCGCGTGTTTCCTACTCGTGAAACAGGCACTTATGATGTCACGAAGCGTGAAGGACAACGTAACAACCAGAATCGTAGCGTCTTCATCATTAAGGATGTGATCAACGTGTATCCTGATACATTGGCTTGGATCCACGATTTCACTTATGCTTTCAATGAGCCAATGACGAATATGTATTTCTGGCATCCGGCTTATGATGATTATCCTGTAGTAGGTGTAACTTGGAAGCAAGCTCGTGCATTCACTGTGTGGAGAACACTTCTACTGAATAATTTCCTTCGTTCAAATGACGAAGCTACTGTGCAAGATTTCCGTCTTCCAACTGAATCTGAGTGGGAATACGCTGCTCGCGGCGGTCTGCAGTTGTCTCCGTTCCCTTGGGGCGGTCCGTATATCCGTAACGCTCGTGGTTGTTTCTTAGGAAACTTCAAACCAATGCGCGGATCATACATCGACGATGGTGGATTCCATACAGTAAAGATTTTCTCTTACAACCCGAACGATTGGGGCTTCTACTGCATGGCGGGTAATGCTGCTGAGTGGACGAACAATGCGTTTGATGAGTCTGCATATGATTTTATGCATGACCTCAATCCTGACTATCAGTATGAAACTACGGTTGCCGATGAGCAGATTCCTGTTCTTTGCAGAAAGGTAATCCGTGGTGGTTCTTGGAAAGACGTTGGATTCTATTTGCAGAATTCATCACGTACTTATGAGTACCAGGATACTGCTAAATGTTATGTCGGATTCCGATGTGTTATGACCTTCTTAGGTCGTTCGAAGGATGATGACTTGTAAACGTAATCCCAAACAAATCATAATTTTTTTCTGTTTCCTTAACCAACAAACAAGCACAAACAATGAGCGGTACCAGTTTTTTTGCAAGTAAGAAGTGGAAGGGCTTCATGGCGAAGCTATATGGCTTCGGTGCGGCGGTCGTAATCGTCGGCGCACTATTCAAAATCCAGCACTGGCCTGGAGCAGGTCTAATGTTGATTGTGGGTCTCGGAACGGAGGCAGTAATCTTCATGTTCTCGGCATTTGAGCCGATACACGAAGAGTATGACTGGTCTCTTGTTTATCCTGAATTAGCAGGAATGAATGATGAAGATGGTAAGAAAGAGAAAGAGCTTGAAAGCGGCGATCCTTTGACCAACCAGCTTGACAAGATGCTTGAAGAGGCTAAGATTGGCCCTGATCTTCTTGAAAGTCTGGGACAAGGTATGCGCAATTTGAGCGACAGCGTTTCTAAAATCGGTGAACTTACGGATGCAAGTGTTGCATCACAAGAGTTCTCTGCTAACCTGAATAAGGCGACTGGAAATGTTGACAAACTTGCTCAGGCTTATGATCGTGCAAACGAAAGTGTAAGTTCTTCTGTAGATCAGTTGGCGAATGCATACACTCGTGCATCTCGTACGCTTGAGTCGTTCTCTGTTGCCAATGACGAAGCTCACAATTACAGCGAGCAGCTTGGAAAAGTTTCTAAGAATCTGTCGGCTTTGAATGCTGCTTACGAATTGCAGTTACAAGGTACTTCTGAGCACATGAAAGCTACAAACACCATGTACGAAGGAATCCAGACTATTCTTGGTAACCTTAACGACTCTATGGATGATACACGTAAGTATCGTTCTGAGATCTCGAATCTTGCGACAAACCTCGAGCAACTCAACACGGTGTATGGCAACATGCTTACCGCGATGAATGTTCGTCGTTAATTTTCAAACGAATTGCCTAACAAACATATAAGGAGGATTCTCTAAATGTCAGGTGGAAAACAAACGCCACGCCAGAAGATGATCGGTATGATGTACTTGGTACTTACCGCACTTCTCGCGTTGAACATCTCGAAAGAGATTATTAACTCGTTCATGGTTATCGAAACCGGTTTGATCAGTACAACCAAAGGTATCGATAGTAAGAACGGTGTGCTTTATGGACAATTCGATTTAGCTATGCTCAATGATGAGAAGAAGGCTAAACCGTTTTGGGATAAAGCTCAAGCTGTAAAGAAAAAGTCAGAAGATCTAACTGCATTCATCCAGCAAATTAAAGCTGAGTTGCGCGCGCGTGTTCAGTATGCTGAATCGCCAACGCCGGAGCAAATTAAGCAGGGTGATACGCTTCGTTCAACTTTGCTGGAAAAGCCGGATGATTATGACATTGCAACCAACTTCATGATTGGAGCTGATCCTGCAAACGTAACCGGAAAAGCTGCAGAGTTTGAGAAGAAGATGGATGAGTACAAGAAGTTCCTTGGCGAACAACTTAATGAAGCTCAGAAAGCGAATCTTGAAAAGAACCTGAATACGTTGAATACTGATGACGTATACAACAAGTCTGAAGAGAAGAACGTAAGTTGGGCATGGGGTAACTTCTATCACCTACCTGTTGTTGCGATGCTTGCCAACTTAACTCGTATGCAGGTTGACGTAAAGAATGCTGAAGGTGATGTAATCAATGAGTTGCTTGGATCTGTTTCTAAGAACGATTTCAAATTCGATACGCTTGCTGCGAAGGTTGTTGCTCCAACGAGCTACGTTCTTTCAGGCGATAAGTACATTGCGAATTTGTTCGTCGCAGCTTTCAGTACTACACAGAATCCTGAAGTTTGGCTTTGTGATTATGATTCAGTTACCAAACAGCCAAAAGGACCAATTGATTCTACAACTGTTACCGTTGCACGTGGAATGGCAA
>CAZBYM010000311.1:0-5461 GCA_964495745.1 uncultured Chryseobacterium sp.
ATCGCTGCAATAGAATTTTGATAATCCGTAACCTGAAAGTTGAACTTTGGAGAAAATACAAAGTTGTTCAGCGCGTCCGGATTAAATTCCAAACGTAGATTCGCACGGTGTCCGTTATTGTCAGTTTGCGTTTGGTTACTCTGGCGATACACATTACCAAAAACAGGTGCGTAGTATGTGCGTTCTGAAAAAGCACTGTTTGTATTTGAAGTTGTGTTGAACAAATAGCTGCCCGACACCTGCCAACGCGTGCCCCATTTGTTTGAATAATTCAATCCGAAAGAATTCACCGCCGTAATTCCATTCTGATTAGGAACAGTAAATTTACTGTCGCTTCCTCCTCGGGAAAATCCACCGCGCGAACTTCCTCCGCCACCGGAAACACTGCTCAAATCTGCAGAAGAAAAATTAACCTGATTTACATTATTGAAATTTCCGAGAATCGTAATTTTCTGTTGCTGGCGGAAATCGTTCAGTACAAATCCTGTGAGATATCGGGTGTTCGTTCCGTAGCCGGCATACACTCTTCCAAATGTTGCATTTGAATATTGATTCTTGGTAATAATATTGATGGTTTTTTTTGTATTGCCGTCATCGACACCAGAGAAAATTGACTGATCGCTTTTTTGGTCGAAGATCTGCACTTTGTCAACCATGTCTGCAGGCATATTTTTCAAAACCGAGGACGGATCATCACCAAAATATTCTTTTCCATCCACCAAAACTTTCTGAACTTTTTCACCTTGAGCACGTACTTCGCCATTCTGAATAACGATACCGGGCATCTTCGCCAGCAGATCTTCAGCAGTTGCATCAGGATTTGTTTTGAAAGCGGCAGCATTCATTTCGATTGTATCGTTCTTTTGTACAACACGAATCATATTCGTTCTGATAATCACAAGATGCATCAGTGATGAATCCGGAAACATTGGAATTACTCCGAGATCAAGTGAAGAACCTTGAATGTTCACACTTCTTATTTGAGGAAGAAAACTTGAGTAGTGAATGGACATGATGTAGTTACCATCAATGACATTGGTTAATTCGAACTTCCCTGAAGTATCTGCGGTGGTGCCGGTGATTGTAGAATCCGGCAAGTGACGAAGTATGATAATTGCTCCGTAAAGTGCAGTTGTATCTTTAGCGCTGACCAGCTGGCCAGTAATAGAATTCTGCGCAGTCAAATCCTGTGAGCCAACGACACCTGAAATAGACAAAAAAGCAAGAAATAACCAGGGTACAATTTTCACAATACGTTGCGCGTTGGCTGTTCCTACAAATATACGTGTATCCGAACCAAACAATTGACAAAATATGCTAATCCCATTGGAGGATTTCCACATTCACACAATAGTAGTAAAGTGAATAAAGATTAACCGACACATTCCATTGATTCATCGTGACAACTAATCAATTTTATTTCATTTCCTCAAACGAAAAATAATTCGCGAGTAATTTTGCAGAATCACAGCTAAAATCTAACTTGCTTGCCTAACTACAAACCCTTTATATTATGACGTTACAGGAAATTGCACCACTCATCGAAACAAGTTTAGCTGGACTTAAAGTTGATCCTGCATTGTGCAGAGGAGAGAAGCCCGGACAATGGTCGTACAAAGTAAAAGATGCCACGGTGTGGATTGACGTATTCACCTCAGATATTAATCAAGGAAAATGGTATTTCCAAGTGATGAGTCCGTTGTGCGCGGTGCCCAATCGAAAATCTGCAGAGTTCTTTCAGGATCTTCTTGAAATTAATCACAAACTATACGGCTGTTCCATGTGCAAGAAAGATGGCTGGCTGTATGTAATGGTTCTTCGTGAAACCGTTAACATTGATCAAAGTGAAATTGATGCATCAATGGATCGGGTTTCCTTTTACAGCTCAGACTATTTCGCGAAATTATCTTTCAAGTATGAAGGATGCTGGGATCCAAAGCCACCCGTAACGACGGAAGGTTCACGTGCCTAATCTGTGTGAATTTTCTTAAAGCGAGGAACAGTTTTCCCTTCTACAAATACATCTTCGGTGAACATACTGAGTGGTCTGACCCACAAAGTGTCTTCACCGAATTCTTTTGAAGAATAAAGCGCACGGTAAAGAACAAGTCGTTCTAATGTTTCACTGTGAATCGTTACACCAATTACTTGGTAGAAATTCCCTTTGTAATGTTGATAACGACCGGGAACGATTTCTGTATTCATAAATCTATCTAACGAACAACAAACTCGCTGGTTTTCCTGATTCCTTCTGAAGATTCCAGTACAAGAAAATATACTCCATCCGCAAGCAGCGTACAATCCAATGAGTGATTTCCCGGCCCGACATTGATTTGCTGTTGAACAGGTTTTCCTAGCAAATCATAAATGGTAGAAGTGAGTACACTGTTTTCCTTGATCGCCTCATCATCGAACGTAAACCAAATGATATCTGCCGAAGGATTTGGAAATACTACCACCTCCTGAAATAATGCTCCTTCGCCTTGAATAGAAGTCGACATCAACGCTTGAAATGCGTTCACTCTCCCGTGTCCGAAATATTGATCCCAACCTGCAACATCCTCGCTTGCAAGACCAACTTGATCTTCTGCAGAAAGTTCAATAATCGATTTTATTTGAGCTGGAGTAAGTGATGGATTTTGCGCGATCAGCAATGCGGCAAGACCGGCAACAAGTGGTGTTGCCTGAGAAGTTCCACCCCAATACGAATTGTAGTTTGTGTTCGAAGAATAACTCAAGCCATAAATGTAATTCCCCGGCGCCACCACTGAAATATGATTTCCGAAATTACTTCCACTCGAACTGCTCCAGAAAAAAGGATTGGAACGGGTGTCGTTCGCATTAGTAGAACCAACAGCGATTACACCAACGAAACCTGCAGGATAATAAGTCGTATTGTTGTCTGTATTCATCATACATGCAACTATCGTTACGTTGTTGTTCAGCGCATAATTGATGGCGGCTTGGAGAGTGGTAGAAAAACTACTTCCACCAACAGACATGTTAATTACGTTCACTCCATTATCTGTAGCGTAATAAAGCGCGTCTGCCCACCACGAATACGAACCGAAGTTGCTGGCATCAAGACCTTTTAATGTCATCAGTTTGCAATTCCAATCCACTCCCGCATACCCAATAGAATTATTCCCTGTTGCTCCAATGATTCCTGTGACATTTGTTCCGTGTCCGTGATCATCAGTAGGATTGTTGTCGTTATTAGCAAAATCCCATCCATTCACATCATCAACATATCCATTCAAATCATCGTCAATAAAATTGCCTGAGATTTCTCCGTAATTCACCCACAATCGTCCATAAAACTCAGGATGATCCAATTTGAGGCCGGTGTCAATTGTTCCAACTACAATATTCGTATCACCTTGCTCAATCGTCCAGGCATTTTCCATATCAATGTCCGCTCCAGCGACGGCAGGACTTTGCGAGAATGACCCGTCGTTGCGCAATCCCCATTGATTCGAATAATACTGATCATTGGGAACTGTCAATTGCATTCCTCCTGAACTTCCATTCCCGTCTCGCTCAACATAAAGCAAATCATTAATTTTCCTGTAATCCAAAAGCGCATTTGCACAATGGTTTTCATTGGCAAATCGAATTACAAAAAAATATTCATCCGATTTTTTTCCTTCACGGTGTTTTGAAATATCGAAGCCCTGATACGCAAGTGTGACCGCGTCAAATTCAAGATTCCCTGTGCCCGAAATAATTCCGCTACCTGAATTCGGACACGGATCACTTTCAAACTTAGCTATGATCTGAAACTTACTGGCATTCGATTGCGCGCTAAGAAATAGTACACATGACAGCAATACCGACGTCAGCACTAATTTCATGAAGTGGAGTATTAATGAATAACTACTCTTGTTCGATCAGTATCAATTGACAACAATTCTTTTCGTCACATTGCCGCGAGCGGTCGTTTTCAAAACAAGTAGATAAATGCCGGCAGGATAGGTTGTCAGATCCATCTGAATAGTTCCTGGAGAATCAAGAGATTTAGAATACGTAATCTTGCCCTGTGTATCGCTCAACTCTAATACGGCGTGATCACCATACCCAACCAGCTCCTCAGTAAATCCAATTGTTACCAATCCATTTGTTGGGTTTGGGTAAACAGAAAGTTTTGAAGCCCAAAATTCTGCTTCAGAAATTCCATCTATCGTTGGATCGAATTCCCACCAGTCTTCACGAAGTAGAGAATCATATCCAAGTCCAATGTAGCATTTGTTATTCGGAGTTGCCACCGCAGTTGCATTCGCACGTTTTGATCCCGGAAAAATGTCTTTGAATATCCACGCGTTCGTTATCGGATTATATTCCCAAATATCATCGGTATTTTGCAGCGTGTTATCATAACCAAGTCCGACATAACCTTTGTTGTACATAGTGAAACTCACAGTTCCGTAACGAGGAGTTCCAGCGAAGGCTGCTTTGGCAATCCACGTATTTAGTGCCGGATCAAATTCAAACATATCTGCTTTAAATACTCCATCGTCACCAGTACCAATGTATGCTTTGTTGCTAATAACAAAACAAGAGACAAGTCTTCTTGCGGTTCCCGGAAAATTTGCTCTGGCCAGCCACGTGTTGGTTGTTGGGCTATACTCCCACATATCATTTCTTAGGCCTGTCGCCGATTGCCCCATTCCTACGTAACCTTTTCCATTCGCAGAAAAACCAACTCCTGCCCTTCGTCCACCACCAGCAAATACTTGTTTTTGTGACCACGCGTTGGTAACAGCATCATATTCCCAGGTATCATCATAAAACGGATTGGATCCTTGACCTCCCACCACATATGCTTTGTTACCAATTGCGAAAGACATTGCAACATCGCGATCCAAACCCTGTCCAGTTGGCCCACCAAAACTTTCCATTTGCGTCCAGATATCCGTTGCAGGATTATACATCCACATGCTTCGCTTATAAGAATTGCTGTCCAGACCAAGAGTGACATAAGCTGCGGTGCCAATACAGAAACCGCTCGCAGCAGAACGTGGTCCACCGCCAATTGTATCACGTTGAATCCATGCTTTCGCCGGAGTCAATGACAGCAGAAACACAGGAATAAACAAAAGAAACTTCTTCATATTCTACGCTGATTAATGTTTAATAAATTTCGTTTGCGATTTCCACTCTCCACTTTGCACAGAAATTACATAAGCTCCAGAAGCCAACATTGACGCATCAATATTAATTTTCGAAAGATTAGAAACGTCCTGCGTTTGAATTATTTTTCCGTCAATAGAAGCGATAACCATAATTGCCGCGTCTGGAAAAATCCCTGTTTCTATTGGTGCAGAGAGAACAAAATTGTCCACTACAGGATTTGGAAATACTCCTGGTTGTAACAGAACATTTTCTTCCATCCCGGTAACATATTGCTCATACTGCCAGAAATCGCGGCGACTTCCACTAAATCCTTTTCCAGTTCCCGCGT
>CAZBYM010000312.1:0-5459 GCA_964495745.1 uncultured Chryseobacterium sp.
TGACAGAAAGTAAAATGGGCAACTTCATCTAACACGTCTTAAAAGATGGGACTACTTCCCTCCTCGGCGGGCAAGCGTGCCTCGCAGTGACGTTTAACAGATTATGGCAACTCCGCCATCAGAATAAACAGCTTCTCGAATTTGTTACTTAATTCTATGGCTTCACGTTGACTAGTTTGTCCACAATTCGCCCAGCAATAGCATGGTGAACAATCCAAATAAACAGAATGTCAAAACGACAAGGAAAATCGCAAAAGCCCCACTTAGATCGTCGTCTAAAGTTGAAACATAGCCAGATTTCTTACACTCCTGTTTTTTTGCTCGTAATTTGATAATTGCCATTATCGCTAACGCAAGCGAAAGCATTAGAAGCGCAAGACCGAGAACAATTAATATTTTTGAACCTGCACCAAAATAAATAATCAGGACAGCTCCGAATAATATTAATAATCCGAGTAATGCAACGATCCAACTTCGTGAATTCTCAGTATTTTCTTCGACCTTGATTTTATTTTGTGCAGATCCACCCTCTGGTTCTTCTTTAACACTATCCGAAAAGTCTAAATTTGACAATGTATCTTCGATTATTTTACAGCCTGATCGAACACTTATACTATCAAACTCAGATGTTTCAGGATTTTTTTGGGAAACAATATTTTTCGCCACATCTGCAATCAAGACAGTTGTATTAGAATCACGATAACTCTCTTCATTCGAATTCACCAGTACAAATTGGCGGTGTTCACGATTGTTCCAATAAAAACCATTTCTGTAATGTCGCTTCTCAATAGTGCAAGATGTCATGATCAAACAAACCGAGACAACAAATATGGCTACAGAACTTTTCATATTGCTTATGGCAACTCCGCCATCAGAATAAACAGCTTCTCAAATTTGTCTCGCAGTTCGGTGGTTTCCCATTGTGTATTATTGCCAATCATGGCGAAAGCAAGCCGATTGCCACTTTTGGTATCGACATAACCGGCATAGGATTTTACGCGCGACATGGTTCCGCTTTTGGCACGAACGTTTCCTTCTGCAGCGGTTCCACCGGCGAGTTTTCGAATGGTGCCCGATTCGCCTGCAATTGGTAATGATCTATAGAACGAAGGAAACACAACGGAATCTTTTGCCAAGACTTTGAGCATGCTCACGAGTTGCAATGTTGTAATAGTATTGTGCCGCGATAAACCGCTACCGTCGACCATGAAAAGTCCTTGCAAATCGACACCGTGATTTTTCCAGAAAGAATAAACCGCGCTCACTCCACCAAACGTGCTTCCGTACCCTTTCTCACGATGACCAATTGCACGAAGAATTGTTTCTGCATAAAAATTTTGTGAAATCTGATTCGTGTGATAAACAAGTTCTGAAAGTGAAGCTGATGAATTTGATGTGATGACTTTTCTTCCGCCTTCACTTTCGAGTTTCAATCCGTTCAATCGAACAAGACGAATTGTTGTTGCAGAATCGCGCAAATGAATTCCACGCTCTTCGAGATTTTTCTTCAGCAACTGCGCACACAATAAAGCGGGATCAGGAATTGAGCCTCGTGCTTCAAGCGCACCATTCACTTCTCCGGCAACGCAACGTTCGAACTGGTATGGCCCTCCTGTTACATACGCGTACGATTTTGCGACCGCATTGTTCACACATTGATTGTACAATTTCATTCCCGGAATAGCGGGCGAATAACGCATACTTACTCTACCACCCGATCCGTTCAAATAAATATCAAATTGATTTTCATGAATCGACAATCCACTTGGACCAGCACCATAATCGCTTTGCACATCTTCCCATGCCCAACCACCTGGAGTCATGTCGCGCTCGAATGCTTCTGCATCACCGATAATACATCCCGAAATACTATCGACGCCAAGATTCTGAATTGCATTCGCCCAACCATTGATTACTTTCTCAATGCTGCTTCCATACGATTCTGCTCCGAGAGTTGGATCACCATTTCCGCGAATGAAAATATTTCCTTCGAGCGTGCTTCCGTTTTTCGCTCCATCGTGTTGCAATAAAGTTGTGAAGCGATATCCCGGTCCTAATAATGCAAGCGCAGTTCCGGTCGATACAACTTTCATCACAGAAGCAGGAACTAATCCATCTGTTTCATTGATTGCAACGATTGATGAATCTGAATTCACAGCGCTCAAATAAAAACTCCAGGAACCTCCGCGCAGTTGACTCGCATTGTTTATTGAATCAACATACGTGAGTAATTTTCCCATCGCTGATGTATCGGCTTCTGCAATTTCCTTCGGAATGCTATCAACTTTTACAACTTTATCTTTCAACGGAACGGGTTCTCCACCAGTCATGAAAACGAGAGTTGTGCCAACAATTCCACCCACGATGATGAAAACTGCGGCAACCTGTTTTACAGTGAGGGTTTTGTTGAGGAGGTGTTTCACGGGGTAAAAATAGACGATAGATGGGAGACTATAGACGATAGTATGCGTTTAGATCAAGCTAATTAATTTCGCCATTCAGCCACAAATTCGCGAAATTTTCGATTAAACGTACTTTACTATCGTCTTCCGGCTGGAGCCTATCGTCTTTTTTCGTCCCTTTGTAAAATAATTACCTACCCCACCGCGACCTTGTTCCTGTAAGTAATGAAGGACATGGTACACATAACACCGATAATGGCCGCAGAGCAAAACAGGCTTCTTGAAGAAACAATTCAGCGGGAGAGACGTCGTTTGCTTGAGTTCATTCGCAGAAGAATTCCACAGGAAGAAGATCCGGAAGACGTGCTTCAGGATGTATTCACTGAGTTAACGGAAAATTTGCGCATGGAACGGGTCATCGACCGTGTGTCGGGATGGGTGTATCGCGTTGCCCGAAACAAAATCGCAGATCTTTTCAGAAAACGAAGAACAGAGTCGTTGGAAGCACGTTATGAAAAAGAATACGGCGATGGAGAAGAAGGCTTGGGGCTGAACGATCTGTTGCCTGACCCGTCAGCAGGACCGGAAGCCATTTACGCACGAAGTGTAATCATGAGTGAACTAATGTTAGCTCTCGAAGAATTACCGGAAGAACAACGCTGGGTTTTTGTGGAGAATGAAATCGAAGAGCGTTCTTTCCGTGAGCTCGCGGAAGAAGCAGGAGTTCCATTGAATACACTGTTGTCGAGAAAAAGGTATGCGGTTTTGTTTTTGCGAGAGCGGTTGCGGAATTTGTATGAGGAGTTGTAGTTGGTAGATGATAGACGATAGACGATAGACGATAGGCGATAGACGATAGGCGATAGGTGATAGGTGATAGGTGATAGACGGGAGGCGATAGATGATAGGCTATAGACTCACAAAATCTTCGCGATTAGTTTGACGGAACTCGAAACCCGAAACTGAAACAGAACTTGAGTTGAAACAGTATTGATAAAGAACTTGATAAAAAACATACACTATGAGATGGATTTTGAAATGTATAGGAGCGGTGATATTGTTTACACTGTTTGCGTTCGCGCTGGCGTGGGTAACCATGTTACTTTGGAATTGGTTGGTGCCGGGAATTTTCGGAGGACCGATAATTACGTACCTCGAAGCAGCAGGATTAATGATCCTTGGCAGATTGCTGATTGGCGGATTCAAAGGTGGTAAGAGTTGTTGTCATGGAGGCGGATGGCATGGAGGAAAACACAGCTATTGGAAAAGTCGCTGGGAGAAGAAGATGTCGGGAATGAGTGAAGAAGAGAAAGAGAAATTTAAAGCGGGAATGAGTAAGTGCGATTGGGGTGGCGAGGACAAAGAGAGTTGTCAGTAGTCGGTGTCAGTTGTCGGTGGGCAGTATAAAAAAGGTTTTCTGAAATTCAGAAAACCTTTTTTGTGTAGAATATTTTTTCTCTTAGTCTTGCTTCGCAATTCGTTTTCGTGAGAGAGCGAAGAAAACACCGGCAAGTGTAATAATGGAAATGATAAAGACGAGCATGTTGTTTTGGTTATTGCCGGGCTGAACTGGGCCTTCTAATTCTCCGAACGGAATCATGCTGCCTTGCTTCTTTCCTTTTTGTTCTTTGTCTTGAAGATAAATATCATATTCCTTTGGATAATCATAGTGTGCGGTAATGTCGCGACCGGTTAACCATTGATACGTGTACAATTCGTTCCAACGACGCTTGCCGAGATCTTTGATGTAGGTCTGACCTTTGTCGCAGGAGAAATCTCCATTGGCAGGATGTGTCAGAATATATCTTCCTTGAAAAGTGGCTTTGTTTGGAGTTTCCTGAAAAGTTAAATCCTGTGGAAAATGTTCGCGATCATACGTAACATGCAGGCGAGTGAAATAAACATTTCCGGCATATACATTTCCGCCCGTGTGATAATCTTGTCCTTTGTTTTCAAGCCAATCAACGCCGGCCTCTTTCAATTCCAAAACACGCGGAGGGTCGCCAACACAAGGATCACAAAAAAGATTTTGCATAGGACTTACTTCCCACGCGTACTCGAGAAATACAACATTCTTTCCCTCACGCCCATGCGCCTTGTTGTATAAGTCGCGATAAAAAACTCCGAATTCCCCTTCTACAAACAACGGAACTTTGAAATCAGTTGGAATTAATGCAGTGCGATAATTCGTTGTTTCGATTCTTCCAATTTTGGAATACATATAAATGATCAAATCCTGTGGACCATTTGCATTCGCCATTCCAAGACGGATTGGCAACATAAATTTCGGCGAAGCATAAGAAATCTGAAGAGGTTTTAACGGAACGGCACCTGCAGCTTTGTAATTATCAAGATTCACTTTACATACGAAAAACTTCATATTCGTTTTGATGTAAGGATCAAGAACTTCTTTCGCACCTACCGGCATTTTATATCCGTTGTCAACGAGCCACTGTTCGAGGCCACCCGATTCTTTTGCTGACAAAATCAGAATATCGTATTCACCGACGGTATACTTCGCTTCAATCGTTACACCATAATCTTTTTCCTCCGCCTCAAAAACTCCCGCAGATTTTTTCATTGCCATACGCGGCATGTTATTAGATTTCGCTTGATTATATTGAACCGGTTGATAACACGGATTTTCATCGTAGTATTCAACCAGTCTTGGAGCAGAATAAGTATCCAATTTGTCGAAGATCAAACGATCTACCACGCGAATGTCTTTCTCTTCCAGCACAACCGGAACGGGAACCACCATTGCAAAATCTTTAACATCGCCCTCAAAGTCACTTGACATAGTCACCGTTTGTCGCTCACCATTCTTCGCGATAATGACTTGAGAAGTTTTGTTGAACAGCTTTACGTCGGCTTTTGCAACGTAGAATCCGCAAAATGCAAAGCTCTGTACATAGACAAGAGTTGCGAGGAAGAGTGCTAGAATTCGTTTCATGATACAAGAATTTACGATTTAATTTGTCACCCTTCGGCTTCGCTCAGTCTGACAATCATTCAGAAAGTCATACCAGTTAAAGTGGAAGAGCTCAATGTAATTAT
>CAZBYM010000313.1:0-5444 GCA_964495745.1 uncultured Chryseobacterium sp.
TGATCTGACCTTGGGGTGTCGGGTTGCGGCTCCCCACCATGGCCACGCTGTGCGAAGCAGGGGCCAGGAGGCCCTGTTTCTGGGCTTCTTCCATGGATCCATCCCGCTCCAGCACTGCCTGCAAGGGCACGCGCAGCACATTCAAGACTTCGCTGAATTCGTAGAAGTCTCATCTCGTGTGAACATTTGTCGCGACATGAAGGATAACTTTCTCCTGTCACTTTGCCTTGATGGTAAAGCAGACTATCTGATTACCGGTGACGAAGACTTGCTGATTCTGAAAAAATTCAAAAAAACGAGAATCGTAAAGTTTTCGGATTTCGTTAAGAAATGAAATTGGCTATTTCCCCACTTTTGAATTATAGCCGGGCGTAGTTCACATATTAACATAGCTTCAAACGGGCTAGGACGGAATAGCTATCACAATGCAAATCGTTATCGATACTTTGACAAATGAGCATGAAAATCGTCTTCGATAACTTTTGGCTCGCCTTCATTGTAGTTACGGTCCTCAATGCCTACATTTTCAAATATCGTTCCAGAAAATATGTAGCTGAAAATCCGGAATTGGAATCTGGATATAAAAAAATATTCAAAGCAGTTCTTATTTATGGCAATGTCCCATGGATAATCATGGGAATCGGAAACTTAACGGAATTAACAAATAGTATGTTGGACTTCTTTCGTCCCCGAACTTTGAATCCTACGGTTCTTGTATTTCACATTTCCATTATTTGTTTGTGGATACTCATGGCACGATGGGTGTTTTTTCAGAATGGAGCCGAATTTCTTGCTAAACACCCTGGGCTTATTGCATTCCGCGGTTTTGGAAATTCCGGTGATATTACATCTCCAGCTACGATCAAATTATTTTTCATCTTGACACTTCTGGGGGGAGCAGCAGGTCTGACCATGATGTGGGTGATGGATATTCCTGTAATACATCACTAGGCTGTGTGAAAAATATTCTGAATATTTACTGAATACAATCTTTGGCTTGCTGGCTTCGCATTTTGAGCCAATGGTGATGTATTAACGTGTAGTGACACTTCTCGAGTTAGTAGAGACGGGTTTAGGCGCCACGTGTTGATTATTACTTATCTTTCAATCACAATCGATAATACGGCTTGCGATTGCACCATCATTATTTGCATTTTTACATTCATATCCTGAAACCCCGAAAAATGAAAAGACATTTACAATTCTCCGTCCTCATTGCAATGACTGCTTTGTGCAGCATGAGCAACCCTGCAAACGCACAAAATTTACAATGGGCCCGAGCAATGGGCGGACCGGGATTCGATATGGGCAACTCTGTTGGTGTTGACGCATCAGGGGATGTTTACACTACTGGATATTTTAACGGAACAGCAGATTTTAATCCCGATTCAGCCACAACTTTCAATCTAACTTCCAATGGTGTAGAAGATATTTTTGTTTCGAAGTTTGATGGATCCGGAAATTTCAGTTGGGTAGTGCAAATCGGTGCATCGAATATGGATTTAGGTTCTTCTCTTGCTTTCGATGCAGCAGGAAACGTTTATGTAACCGGTCAATTCGAAGACACAGTTGATTTTGATCCGGGCGTTGGAGTATTTACAATGATTGTAACGGGCGCTGATGATGCGTTCGTTCTCAAACTCGATCCGGCAGGAAATTTTGTTTGGGCACGGCAATTCGGCGGCACTTACGCGACGGGAGCATCAATCACTGTTGATCTAGCGGGTAACGTATTTACAGCCGGCCATTTTCAGGGAGTGAATGATTTTGATCCGGGCGCTGGAACTATGAATCTGACTTCAGCAGGAGCAGAAGATGTTTTCGTATCCAAACTTGATCCTTCAGGAAATTTTCTCTGGGTAAAACAAATGGGCGGGCCACAATATGATTATGCTTCATCAGTAGCATTGGACGCAGTTGGAAGTATTTATACGGTTGGATATTTCGCGGGCACTTCTGATTTTGATCCGGGCGCAGGAACATTCAATCTCATTGGTAGCTCTACATTCATTCAGGATATTTATATTTCGAAATTAGACGCAGCAGGAAATTTCGAGTGGGCAAAAAAAATCGGCACGGCTTCGGCAACAGATGTTGCAAGTTCAGTTGCGATCGATCCTTCCGGTAATGTGTATACAACGGGCATGTATGCGGGAACAGTGGACTTCAATCCGGGAACAGGAAGTTTTAACATGACCGCTCCTGGTGGCGATTTTAATTGCTACATCTCTAAACTGGATTCATTAGGAAATTTTGTTTGGGCCAAACAAGTTGGCGGTTCTGTTTACGATGAGGGACGATTCATCACCACCGACGCCATTGGAAACGTGTACACCATGGGAAGAATGGATGGAACAGGAGATTTCGATCCTGGAGCAGGAGTTTTCAATTTTACTACAAATGGTGGCGATGACATTTTTATTTCCAAACTGGACGCTTCAGGAAATTATATTTGGGCAACTACATTTGGTGGAACGGGAAGTGATAATCCTGCGTCTTTGGATTTCGACGCGAATTATAATATTTACATCACCGGATATTTTGCAGGTCCGATGGATGTAGATCCGGGCCCGGGAACGTATATTTTGGATTCGCTCGGTGGAACTATCGATGTATTTGTGATCAAGTTCGACAATCCGACAACAGGAATTGTTGAAGAGAATGGAGCATCGGGTGTGAAAGTTTATCCAAATCCGAGCAACGGCATTTTTAATGTTTCTTCGAATGTCAACACAATGACGGAAATTACTATTTGGAATTCGCTTGGAGAGAAAGTGAGTGCGCAACAAAATACTTCAGGAAACTTTATTGTTGATCTTAGTAATCAGCCCGCTGGAATTTATTTCTATCAGTTGCAGAGTGATGGAAAAAATTCGGGATCAGGGAAAATCGTTAAGGAATAAGAGCGTCTGACAACATTTACGTTGTTCGCTACGCTCATTAATAAAGTTAGCCACAGATTCGCAGATTCCCCAGATGGGTTGTGTTACGCGCAATGGCCGACTGCTGAAAAACTCAAAAAAATCATAGCAGGAACGCTTGAGTTAAGCAGCAAATGTGGCGCTTATTCTTTCTCATAGAAAGTCTCGGTCAGAAAGAAGACGGTGTCGATGAATTGTAGAACGCCATCACTCGTTAAAACATTTTCATCGTGCAAATCTTCCAGAATTATTCCGAGTCCGGGATGAAAATAATCGTTGGCCTTCTTGTTTACAAAACCGTTCGCAGACAAAAAATTTCTAACGTTGTCAAGATTTGTGCTTTCAGTTGATTTAACAAATGGCTGTTTGACAATGGCAAAAAGGCGACCCTCGCTTTTTTGAAATCCAAGTAATTCGTAAGCTAAGTGAGGGAAGAAATAATTGTGAATCAATAGGCTGTAGAGATAGTCTTCCCAATATTCATAGAAAACGCCGTCGTTCAGTTTTAGAACAAAATTCGGATCCGGGAATTCGTATATTTTTTGTTCTGCGCCTTCTCCAATATATTTTGAAACATCAATATCGGAGTACCAGAAGCGGGAGGACTCAATAAACTCAATCAGGATTTCCGTTTCTTCAACTTTACTGTACTTTGCTTCTTTAGTTGTTGAAACTGTTTCCTTTTTTCTTCTAAGGTAAGCGGTGATTGTCTGGATAATTTTTCCATTCCTAACCGATCCATTTCCTGAAATGATATCTTGTAATTCATTTTTCACAGACATTTATGTAAAGTTACGGATTTTCAAAAGAATTTTCAAAGAGCCGTCTTATGCTGAGATCTGAGCAGTGCATACGGGTGAATTGTTCAATTTAGTGCTGATTATTATCTAATTTTCGGGACACGTTCGCTAATTTATGCTCATTCGCACACCACACATTTCCGATCTCTTAGATCTCCGCGAACTTTCTATCGCTTCTTTCGTGCACGCATACGGCCAATTCAATACAGCTGAAGACATGGAGAATTATCTCTCCACGAATTTCACCGAAGAAAATTTACGCAAAGAAATTTCTGATCCTGAATTACATTTTCTCCTTGCTTTTGAAAAAGGAGAGTTGGTTGGCTATGTAAAACTCAATCTTCAATCAAAGCCAAAAGGTGACGCAATACGACCGCTGGAAATTCTCCGCCTCTACACCAAGCCAAATTTGATTGGTGGTGGAATAGGGAAGGAGATACTTCAAGCCGTTGGGAAATTTGCAAAAGCACGTGATTATGATTCCGTGCGCCTCGATGTATGGCAAAAAAATTTTCGCGCTGTAAATTTCTACCAGCGAGAAGGTTTCAAAATTTGCGGAACAACACAGTTTCTGTTGGGGAAAGATGTGCAGGATGATTTTGTTATGATAAAGAAGATGTAAAGTCGCCACGAAGGCACGGAGACACGAAGATTCATTACTAATAGTTTGATCCCTTACCAAGGCGCTTCAATTTCTTCCGGATTTCTTAGCGCCTTTGTGTCTTAGTGGCAAAAATGAACGAAATAGCTTTTTTACTTAACATCATGTACCTTCATTCGCTCTAATCCTTAAAACAAAAAACCATGTCGCCACTAGTACTAATGCTCTGCACTGCACTTATCCCACTCATCGTTGGCTTTATTTGGTACAACCCAAAAACATTCGCAAACCCGTGGATGAAAGCAGCCGAAGTAACAGAAGAGAAATTGAAAACCGGAAGAATGGGTGTGATTTTCACTTTGACTTACGTGATGGGATTTCTGATTTCCGGAGGATTGATGGCGATGGTGATTCACCAAGCACACATTTATTCCATTTTCGCTGACATAGCAGGAGCACAAGATCCGGCAACTGAGCCAGGAAAATATTTCGCTGACTTCATGGCAAAATACGGGAACTTGTATCGCACATTCAAGCACGGAGCATTTCACGGAACACTCTCCGGAATAATTTTCGTGACACCAATTGTTGCCATCAACGCCATGTTTGAGCGAAGAGGATTCAAGTACATTGCAATTCATTCCGGATATTGGATCGTTTCGCTTGCGCTTATGGGCGGCGTGCTTTGCCAGTTTGCGAAGTTCTAATTAAGAACACAATGGAAACCGAACGCTTATTACTTCGCGAGTTAGATCCTGAAGTCGACGCTCCGTTTTTTCTGGCGTTATTAAATTCTCCGGGCTTCATCAAGTATGTGGGCGACAGAAAGGTCCGTACAGTGGAACAGACAATTCAATATCTCAACGACAGAATCAAGTTGAGGTCAGCTCATCCTGCAGCCGGAGCCTATATCGTGATTCTGAAAGAAACCAATTTGCCCATTGGTAATTGCGGACTTTTTATTCGACCGAATTTGGATTATCCTGACATCGGATTTTCTTTCCTCCCTGAATACGAGGGCAAAGGATACGCCTATGAATCGTGTATGGCGGTAATGGAAATTGCGAAGCAGCACAAATTGCCGCGCGTGACGCTTCCGCATTTCGAAACATAAACTTCGGA
>CAZBYM010000314.1:0-5435 GCA_964495745.1 uncultured Chryseobacterium sp.
TGAATGAATTCATCTCCAGTGCGAGAAGTATTGAAGATTTGAAAAAACTTCACGAGAACCGGGATGTCCGTATTTGTCGAAAGAAAGAAAATATTTATTCGGAGAATAATTATCCCAATGGAGTTTATTTCCTGAACAAAGGAAAAGTCAAAACTTTTAAGATTCACGAGCAAGGAAAAGAATTGATTACCGGACTTTACAAAGAGGGCGACTTCTTTGGTTATCCAGCTTTACTCGAAGGAAATAAATACAAGGATTCAGCAACAGCCTTAGAAGATTCAGAAATCTGCATGATTCCAAAAGAAGATTTCTTTGATCTCATTTACAAGAATGCGGAAGTTTCCAGGAGATTTATTAAAATGCTTTCAGACAACCTGCAAGAGAAGGAAGAACAACTGCTGAGATTAGCTTACAACTCAGTTAGAAAACGCGTCGCAGAAGCATTAGTAACTCTTGCAGACCGATATCGAAAAGAAGGTGAAGCTCAATTCAGCATGAATCTCTCGCGCGAAGATCTCGCCAATCTCGCCGGCACAGCCACTGAAACTACAATTCGTACACTTAGCGACTTCAAAGATGAAGGTCTTGTTGATGTTAAAGGTGGACTCATCGCCATTGCCAACTACGAGAAGCTTGTGCAAATGCGAAACTAAGATTAGTATTTCCTGATTTCTATCATTGGATTCGCTGACAGCCCTCATGCTGTCCGGTCGTGTGCGTCGATACATTTGTAGCATACTAATTCAAAAATCAGTGGAAATCGGAATCTTAAAACACGAAGCAGTCGCCGTTTTTATTGCGAGAGTCTTTTTGGGATTTCTTTTCTTCTTTCAAGGATTCGACGCTGTGTTTCGT
Source organism: uncultured Chryseobacterium sp. (assembly GCA_964495745.1). Taxonomy (GTDB): domain Bacteria; phylum Bacteroidota; class Bacteroidia; order Palsa-965; family Palsa-965. Next base: position 856 of record CAZBYM010000314.1, read on the forward strand.
GTAAAACTTTCAGGAGTAATAGCAACAATCGAACCCGCTCTACGGAATCGTGGTATCCCGAAGTTCATCATTGTTACAGGCGCATACTTTACGTCATTCATTGAACTATTGGCTGGCTTGTGTTTGATAGTAGGACTGGTAAAATCGTACGCACTTTATTTGTTGGGTCTCGATTTACTACTTGCCTCAATAATCTTTGGACTTATCAAACCGATGTGGGACATGCAATTTGTTTTTCCACGCTTGGCCTTACTCCTATTCCTTTTGATAGTACCCGCGAATTGGGATACACTTTCAATTGATCATCTGTTCATCAACAATTACTAACCATAAAAAACCAAAAGTCATGGCTACCATCACCAACCCAAACGAGTATTCCATTTCAACACACAATCAAAAAACAAATGTTGCTACTGCAGATTTCTGGGCTGACCTGGAAAAACATCGCTTTGGCTACATCGGACTCATCCTTGTAGTAATGGCGTGCATGGGCGGCTTGGCAGCGGCTGTTGCAGTACAGGAAAGTGAAATCAAACTGATGGCAGTTGCTCTTTCTACTATGTTGATCGAGGTCTTGGTAATGGCAGTTGCACCAATGCGCATTATTCTTCTCGCTACCGCAGTCGCATTTTTGATTAATGTGATGACGTTCATTATCTAATACAAATCCTGCATGAAAACGATTCTTGTTCCCATAGATTATTCTGAGATCGCAGACAACGCGCTGCAGTATGCTGTTGAACTTGCGGGAGCAACAGGAGCGTCAATTGTTTTACTACACGTGTATCATCCTCCTGTTCCTGCCGGTGACGTACCGATTATTATTGTATCACCGAGTGAATTCGAAGAAATTAATCTGAAGAACCTCCGGGAAATCGAACAGAAAATAGTTGCGCAGAGTTTAGGCAAATTGAAAGTAGATTCCATTGTGAGAGCCGGTTTTGTCGGCGAAGAAGTTGTAGATCTTGCCAATGAGAAAAATGTCGATCTCATTGTGATGGGAATAACAGGAAAAGGGCAAGCGGGACAGGTATTAATCGGTAGTAACTCAATATCGGTAATCCAGAAATCGAAAATCCCTGTGTTGACAATTCCTGAAGAAGCGAAATTTGGTACTATCAGAAGATTGGTTCTGGCTTATGATTGCGAAATTGAGGTTGCTTCACATTCAATTGCACTACTAAAAAAGTACATCCAACTTTTCGATGCTGAATTATTGGTAGTTGATGTAGTTGATCCGGACAAAATACCTACGCGGGAAAAAGCAATCGCAGGAGTAAAATTTGAATCGGCTCTTTCAGAAATTTCTCACAAGACGTTTTATCCGGAATCTACTGATGTTACACATGAAATTAACTCGTTTGCAGAATCGCACAAAGCAGATTGGTTGATTATGTTGCCTCATAAGCACAGTTTTCTTCAATCACTATTTCATAAGAGCAATACGAAGCAAGTAGCCTTTCACACACATATTCCGATTCTAACATTACATCAATAATTTCCAGAATGAAAATATTAATCAATGATCATCGAAAGTTAAGCGCTATTCAGAAAGATTTCACCGGCATGTTTCCCTATTTGAAACTTGAATTTTTCAGCAAACCTCATAAAGTTGGTGCGCCTTCTTCGAAAAAAATAATTAAGTCGCCATCCAAAACTCTTGGCGAGTGCCGGGTAATACACAATAAAGGAAGTCTGACAATAACTCCCCAGATGACGGTTGCTGAACTCGAGCAAGCATTCGGTGATGTTTATGGTTTGTCAGTACAGGTTTTTCGTAAGTCAGGAAGAGTGTGGCTTGAAACAACAGTGACGGATGGTTGGACACTTGAAAAACAAAATAGTCAAGGAGAAAATTTGTCTGCGGAGAAAACCAAAGACGATGAAATCAAATCACGCTAGGGCATATACGTAGGCTCAAGCTGATATCTCCACATTCTTCTACTTTCAACTTCCCGATTATTAAGTGAAATCATCCCGATCCTCATCTCAAGTAGTTGAGGCTTTCGATACATTGATCTCTTAATAAGTATACGTCTCTCTATTCCCAATATATTGTTTTTCAGATTGTTATCGCCAAGGAATACTATCCAATTGGGGATAATCATTCATTCCGCTACATTTGAGCGTTGCAGGACCTTTCACCTATTCAGTTCGCTGAAACTAATTCAATATCATTTAAGATTCTGACGTTGAAAACTGAACGTTGGATTGAATTCTAAAACTCTTATGACCAACTCTCTTTATACTCCGGAACAGGAAAAGAAAGACGCCATTAGTCTATTCAAGTTGATTTATTCCAATCGAAAGTTATTTCTTGCCGTGATAATAATTTCGTTCGTCATGTCGGTTGGTGTCACTTTCCTCATGCCCAACAAATATTACAGCTACGGAATTGTTTTTGCAACGAATAGCCACCAAAGCGCAAATATTCTGGATAATCCTCAATTTGGTTATGAGCAGGATGCAGAACAACTCATGCAACTGCTGGAATCTGAAGCTTTGAGAAATGAAATCATAATAGAGTTTGATCTTGTTGCATATTATAACATCGACACAACGAGTCTTGATTGGGAACAAAGTCTCGTAAAGCAGTACATAAACGACGTAAACTTCTTCCGAAGCAAATACATGTCAATAATAATTTCAGCTACGACCAAGAACCCTGAGCTATCGGCTAACATCGTAAACAGCATTATCGGAAAGGTTAATCAGTTTAAGGAAAACGTTTTCAAGTCCAATAAAATGCAGGACTATGAATACAAGCGGGTTTCTTATGTCAATCAGCTAGCCAAAGTAGACAGCATAACGCAAAAGATTTATGCACTGAAAAAGCCTCAAGGTCCAAATGATCTTATTTACAACCACTTTCTCATGACTTCCAAAGAGAATGCTCCACCTGAAACGTATTTATACATTAATAGTATTGAGTTAGAATCACTAATTCGCGAATACAAATACAATCATTATAGACTCGAAGCACTCAAGGATGAATTCGTAAAAGCAGGTTACTCTATTAATCGTCCGGCTCAACAAAATTATGTAATTGATCCAGCCAAGCCTCAATACAAACGCGCTTCACCATCCTTCTCAATTAATTGCAGCATTGGCGTATTCAGTGCTCTGCTTTTCACTATTGTATTTGTATTTATTCGCTCCAAGTGGAGAGCTTTAATGGCAGAAGTTCGTACGTCATGAGTTTAGAAAGTACCGGCAAGCTTGATCGGACAGGATTACTAGCAGTTCTCCTTATTTCGTGCATTGTGACTTCGCTCATACTCTTCGATAGCACAAAATTATTGGGTTATTCACTCGTTGGAATTCTGTCTATTCCATTTGCGTATCTCCTGTTCTTCAACAAAAGCATTTTTCTTCAGGCAACAGTTTTTCTGATTCCGCTTTCGTTGAAACTTTCTATTCCGTTTTTGGGATCTGCTCTAACAGTTCCGTCAGAATTATTGTTGTCGATTCTGGTCGTTGTTACTCTCCCGATATTATTTTTCACAAACCGCATGGACAGAAAAATAGTACTCCACCCTGTCACGGTATTGTTGGTCATTGATACAGCCTGGATGTTATTCACTTGTCTTACCAGTGAAATGCCTCAAGTTTCCATGAAACGAGTAATCATGCGTGTTATTTTCATTGTTGGATACTATTTCATTTTTGCTCACCTCTTCAAGAAAAGCAGATTACTTATTCGCCCTTTTGTGCTCTACGCAATTGGTTTGATTCCGGCAGTGCTTTACATCTGGCGTTCTCATGCACATTATAATTTTGATCCGAGAGCAGCGTTCTCTATTTCTCAGCCTTTTTTTCCCGACCATACAATTTACGGTGCATGCATCGCATTTGTCATTCCTGCAATTACAATTGTTATATACAACAATAAATTATTTCGTCTAAATCAGTTTTCCAAAGTCTGTTTGATTATCGTCGCCTCAATATTGTATATAGCTGAATTTCTCGCTTATTCAAGAGCTGCTTTGATCACTGTGATTCTGGCTGCACTTTTTTATCTGCTCATGAAGAAAGTTCGCCTCCGACTTTGGCATCTGATACTATCCGTCGTATTTCTTGCCTCTCTCGGATTTTCATTTTCAAATGAACTTACTGATTGGGCCAAAACCAATGATGCTGTAAGTAACGATGGGAATATTGCTAATCATTATAAATCTGTTACCAATATTTCACGTGATGCCTCCAATCTGGAAAGAATAAATCGTTGGGTTTGCGCGTATCGAATGTTTGAAGAAAGACCTTTGACCGGATTTGGTCCCGGAACATACCAATTCCAATACTATCAGTTCCAAACTTCGGAAACTACCACTTACATCAGCACTTCCAATGGTGATCGCGGAAACGCACACTCTGAATACATGACCTATTTGTCAGAAACAGGAATAATCGGATTCTTAATTTTCATATGTCTCACTTTGTACACAATATTTTTAGGACTTAATGTGTACTATCAAAGTCTCGACAAACGAATCAAATGTGTTGCAATGGCGGCAACTTTAGGTTTACTGACATTTTTTATTCACGGAATTTTCAATTCATTTATTGATCAGGACAAAATG
>CAZBYM010000315.1:0-5415 GCA_964495745.1 uncultured Chryseobacterium sp.
GCGTGGTATGGAAAAAGTGGTGACAAGAAATTGGAGGGTGGAGCTAAAGTTAATGCCGGGCAAGCCTATTGGATGGGTGAGGAATACGAAAGTGCTGCTAGGAACACGCTCGCCGGAATAAAAATTCACGAGGAAATTCACAATGAGGAAGGCCAAATTGCCGGTCACACTTCACTCGGCCAGATCTATTACAGCAGTAGAGATTATGTAAATGCAGTTGCTGCTTTGGAAATTGCATTAAACAAAGCAATTGCGATACATGACACAATCAGCATTCTTATTGGTTACTCCAATATCGGACTCTTATACACAGAGATGGAAGATTATGTGAAAGGGAAAGAGTGTTTAATGGCGGCGGTGCGAATAAGTCAGGAGAAGGGTGATAGCGTGCAATGGGCGGCGAGTTCCTTGAATCTGGGATTGATGTATTTCAATACGGATAATTATGTTGAAGCACTTAAGTGGTATAAGCAGTCACTCTCAATTTTGGAAATAAAGTCGGGTGAATATGATCAATCGATCGTGCTCAATAATATTGGAGAAGTTTATTTTATGCAAGGAAAATATGATTTGGCAGTGGATTATTCAATGCGAAGTTACAATCTTGCTCTCAAAATTAAGTCAACAGAAAATCAAAAAGACGCCTCATATATATTATCTCAGGCATACTACGCTATGAACCGGAAATCGGAAGCGTATGATTTCTTGAAAATTTACTCTACGTTGAAGGACACGCTGTTTAATGCAGAAAAAATGAGTGCAATGCAGGAGATGCAAACGAAATACGATGTTGAAAAAAAGGATAAGGAAAATGTTTTGCTTGGCCAGGAACTTGAGTTGAAACAACTTGAGAGTAATCAGCAACGACTCATTAACTATATTATCGGGGCGGTTGGCCTTTGTATATTATTACTTGCATTTATTTTACTTTGGAATTACCGGCAAAAAAGAAAAGCAAACATTCTTCTGGAAGGAAAGAACACGACGATTCAACAGCAGAAAGATGAAGTTGAACATCAGAAAGCGTTAATCGAAGAGAAGCAAAAGGAAATAGTCGATTCAATTACTTACGCAAAGCGTATTCAACGCGCTCTGCTCGCATCCGAAGGTTTGCTTTCTAAACATCTTGGCGAGTATTTTGTTTTTTATCGCCCGAAAGATATTGTTAGCGGAGATTTCTATTGGGCCGCTAGTACTGAAGAGGGAAAATTTCTTTTGCTTACAGGCGACTGCACCGGTCATGGTGTGCCCGGAGCATTTATGTCGTTGTTGAATATTTCTTATCTGCATGAAATTACAACTGTAAAGCAGATTTACGAACCTTCTGCGATTCTCAACGCACAACGCGATGCAATTGCCGCGGCATTAAACGCTGAAGGAGCAGAGAATACTTCCTGGGACGGAATGGATTGTACATTATGTAGTTTGGATCGAAAGAACAACACCTTGGAATTCGCCGGTGCGTTTAATCCTGTGTGGATTATCCGACAAAACGAAGTAATCGAATATCGTACAGACAAGCAGCCTGTAGGATTGTACGAAGGTCCGAACTTGCCATTCACTCAACAAAAAGTACAACTTCAAAAAGGCGATATTATCTACAATCTCACAGATGGATTCGCCGATCAATTTGGCGGCCCGAAAGGAAAAAAATACAAATACACTCCTCTAAAGGAATTGCTTCGAACAATCTGTCATCTACCTATGGAGGAACAGAGAATTCAACTCGAAAGTGAATTCGATCAGTGGAAAGGAGAATTCGGGCAGATTGATGACGTGCTTATTATTGGTATTCGGGTGTAAGCGCTCTATCACACATTGGCGCAATACGCGATTTTTCGAACGAAAATCGTAACTTTGTCGAAATCAATTGTATAATGGGACTACTGGTAAAAATCGACAACAAAAGGGACGAAAAGTTTGTAGCTGAACTGCTTTGCAAATTGGGATTTATGGCTAAGTCCGTTGATATTGATGAAATTGAGGATTTTGCTTTTGCTGCAGTGATGAAAAAGAACAACCGCAAAGATATTCTTAGTTTGAGCGAGGCTAAAGTGGCATACAAAAAAGCTTCTCGTAGAAAGTGATTGTTCAGTTTCACAAAAAGTTTGTTAAGGATCTAAGTGGCTTGCCTGCACCATATAGAAAGCGGATTGAGGTATTGGTCTTTGAAACAATTCCAGCAATTAACAGCGTTCAAAGTATTCCTGGCGCAGAAAAGCTAAAGGGTTACTCGGGTTATTACAAAATAAGAATCGGTAATTATCGACTTGGACTATTGGAAACAGATTCAGGTGCATTTTTGAAAGAGTATTACATAGGAAGGAAATCTACAGATATTTTCCTATTCACTAATTACCAATGAAAACCAAAACACTTCGCAAGAATAAAGTAAACGTAGTTACGCTTGGATGTTCGAAGAATATTTTCGACTCTGAAGTGCTCATGGGGCAATTGAAAGCTAACAACTATGAAGTTGAGCATGAAAGTAAAAGTGGCGATGCGTCAATTGTAATCATCAATACCTGCGGATTCATAGACAACGCAAAACAAGAAAGCATTGATACCATTTTGCAATTCGCAAATGCCAAAGAAAAAGGACTCGTAGATAAAGTGTACGTTACAGGATGTCTAAGTGAGCGGTACAAGACTGATCTCGAGAAGGAAATTCCGGAAGTTGATGCATGGTTCGGAACACGCGATCTGCCACGCATGCTCAAAACGCTCAAAGCCGATTACAAGCTGGAATTAGTGGGAGAAAGAATCCTCACCACTCCACAACATTACGCATATCTAAAGATTTCCGAAGGTTGCGATCGACCTTGTTCGTTTTGTGCAATTCCACTCATGCGCGGAAAACACATTTCAACTCCAATCGAACAACTCGTCACTCAGGCTAAACAGCTTGCGAAAAATGGAACGAAGGAGTTGATTATGATTGCACAAGATTCAACATTCTATGGGCTTGATCTATATGGCAAAAGAAATCTTGGCGAGTTATTAAAGAAATTGTCGGATGTTGATGGCATCGATTGGATTCGCTTGCACTACGCGTTTCCAAGTGGATTTCCAATGGATGTGCTGGATGAGATGCGCGAGAATTCTAAAGTCTGCAACTATCTTGATATGCCTCTTCAGCATATTACCGACACCATGCTCGCCAGCATGAAGCGAGGAACCACGAAACAAAAAACAATTGATTTAGTAAATCAAATTCGCGATAAAGTCCCTGGAATTACTTTGCGCACAACATTGATCGCTGGATATCCTGGTGAAACTGAAAAAGACCACGAGGAAATGTTGCGTTGGATTGAAGATACCCGATTCGACCGGCTTGGAATATTCACCTATTCGCACGAAGAAAACACAAGTGCGCATGATCTTGTTGATGATGTTCCGCCGGAATTAAAACAGGAGCGCGCCGAAGCGGTGATGGAAATTCAACAGGGAATTTCTTTTGCAATCAATCAGCAAAAAATCGGAAACACATACAAAGTCTTGTTTGATCGCAAAGAAGGCGATTGGTTTATTGGACGTACCGAATCTGATTCACCGGAAGTGGACAATGAGGTTCTTGTAGCTGCGAAGGATACCTACATTCGAATTGGGGACTTTGCCAACGTAAAAGTTGAGAAAGCAGAGGAATTTGACCTGTATGGAGTGGTCATTTGAGTAGAAAATAGTGCTACTTTTAGTTCCCTGAAACAGACCTTTCTCTATGAAAAAATTCTACTTCGCCACACTCTTGATCTTGAGTACTTCTGCTTATGCGCAAACAACAATAAGTTGCGATAGCGTACTGCAAACGTCGACTTGCGCAGGCGGAAACGTAATTATTCCTTTTTCTACAACAGGAACTTTCCCTTGGGGATGTGTTTTTACCGCCGAACTTTCAGATAATTGGGGCAATTGGGGAAGTCCTGCTTCAATGGGTACAACTCAGTTTCTCATTGGAGGAAATGGAATTATTTTTGGAACAATTCCGGCAAGTGCAAACTTCGGATTCCTGTACAGAATCCGCATTGTGAGTTCAAATCCTGTTGATACGAGCAGCGAAAGTCCCAATACAATTATCATCACACAGATTGCACAACTCAATCAAATTGTTTCGAATCCAAACGACTCTGCCTGTCCGGGAGATACGATTACACTGACTGCAATAAATCTGGCCTCTTCTTATCTCTGGTCAACGGGCGATACGTCTATGTCTATTCAGGTAACACAATCTGGAAATTATTCAGTTACTACAACAGACATGCTCACGTGCGAAAGCACGGCTTACGATACAATTGTTTTTGATCCTGCATTTTGTACAGGGATCAGCGAACAGGAATTGAATGCGGCGTTGGATATTTATCCGAATCCAGCACATCAGAACTTATTCATAAAGTATGATTTGATGTTTGGCCCTGACGATTACTTCGAAATAACCGATGTTTCTGGAAAAATTATTCGTTCTGAAAAACTGAATCGCGGATCAGAACAAACTCAGCAAATTGACGTTTCCGGCATTTCATCGGGAATGTATTTCTTTATTCTTCACACTGAAGAACAAACAATCGGAAAGAAATTGGTGATAGACTAAATATTCATTCCATGCGAGCGCTGACACTAATTTTTGTTTCTGTTTTCGCGCTAGTTTCCTGCTGGAATGAAAATGTTCAGGAATACGCTGATGTTTATAATCACGATTCGATGGTCAATGCTTCGCGAGAAGCAGATAGATTGGATTCAATCGCAAATGTGAAAACACAGTTTGGAATTGTACATCAGATCGTCAAACCACTAAGTATTCCTTCTTGGATTCACGTTGATAGTATGAATCAGTACGCAAAGTTGCATATTATGACCAGCGTTCAGGATGTTTTGTTTCCTGTTGAATTTGAAATTCTTGCTGGGTCAACCGTTGAGCCATTTGCACGTCAGGATGGCAATTCTTTTTTTGGAATTTGGTATCAGATCAGGAGTCAAGAACCGATGCAGGATGGGCTGGAAACAAAAGACATTTGGCTTGTGCTTTACGGATCAGATTCCTTGCCTTCAACAGCCCACTGCTTTGCAACTTCCGGAATTGGGTCAGGATATTCATATGTTTATAGCTCCGGTGTATTCAAGGAAGTTTTTGTTGAGCAAATGGAAGAATTGAATGTGACAATCAAAGAAATTCAAATCGGAAACGGCGAGTTCTTCGCGAGTCACGACGAATCCAAATCGTTTGGTTCAGGAAGTGACGCGGACCAGAAGAGCAAAAAGTATATTGCTGATTTTTTTGATTAACCAACTTTCGGATTATGTTTCCATTCCTGACAAATCTCACTGAAAAACTTCGCGAATCTCGTCGTGCAAGCTGGGAACGAACGAAAGGAAATCTCAATAAGATTTCTGAAATTCAGCAGGCGAAAAGTGAGGGTGTAG
>CAZBYM010000316.1:0-5397 GCA_964495745.1 uncultured Chryseobacterium sp.
TCCAATGCCGGGAATGGTTCGGGAGCGAATAAATTTGTGATCAGAAATTATTCACTTGCAACGGATCTATTCGCATTGACTGCAACAGGTGATTTGGGATTAGGAACAGTTACTCCGCAAAGTAAATTGCATATCGACGGAGCAACGAATTCAACTTTCTTACAAGTTACAAATGCAAGTTCAGGACAAACTTCTGGCGATGGTGTTCTCTTCGGTTTGAATAATTCCGGTGGAGCACGTTGGGCGAATCAGGAAGGAGGAGGAATTACGATTACAGATGGAGCTGCAGTTTCTGCTATAACAATCAGTGGCCGTAATGTAGGAATGAATGCTCCATTAACACCGCTTTTTCCACTGATGGCATACAACGGAGCTGGCCATCAGGCCTTGCAAGTGAGTTCACTTGATGTAATTCTTGGTGATGTTGACGGAGGAAATTTCAATAACTACTTCCTGATCGATTTCGAAGCAACACCAAGATTCCAATTTATGGGAGCGAATACGGGATTCGGAGTTGCACTTCCTAACGCGATGGTTCATATACAAGGAACTTCTTCAGGTGTTACGACACACTCGCTCAAAATACAAAACGCAGCAGGCAGTATACAGCTTGCTACTCGTGATGATGGAAAAACAGGAATAGGAACAACTGCAACAACACCAACAAGTACACTAGATGTTTCAGGATCATTTGCGCTTTCTACACAAGCCACAGTGAATGCAACTTCGGCTATTATTCTGACTGATGCACAATCTGTCGTTTTTGTAACAGGAACTGGAGCGACAGTAACATTACCTGCAGCTAATACGTGCAAAGGGAGAATTATTGTTATCAAACAAACTGTTACCAACATCGCCACGGCTGTTAATTCTGCGGGGGGAAATGTAGAAGGTGGAGCAGCTTATACTATGGCCGCTTTGGCAGGATTCCGTAGATCAGCTGTGTTTACATCTGATGGAACCAACTGGTGGTTAATTTCTTATTATTAATTTCAAAATAGCGTGTTGCAATAAAATTTATCTCGCAGTAGTATGAAAAAATTCTTCTTAATCTTAATCGTACTGATCAGCATTGGACGATTATCAGCGCAAGCACCGGAAGGAATAAATTATCAGGCTGTCGCACGTGATCTCACAGGTGCAGAAATGCCCAATACAGCAGTAGCGGTTCAGGTGCAAATCCTGAATTCCTCACTGGTTGTAATTTATCAAGAGGATCATTCAACGAACACCAATGCATTCGGTTTGTTCAATCTGGTAATCGGTCAAGGTTCAAATCCTACGAGTACTTTTTCTGCAATTAACTGGGCTGCCAGTCCACTGTACCTGAAAATATTTGTTGATGCAAACGGAAGTGGACTCGTTGATATGGGTTATACGCAATTGTGGTCTGTGCCATACGCATTATATGCGAAGCAATCTGCAAATGGTCCGCAAGGATTACCGGGAATTAGTTGTTGGGATGCTGATGGTGATGGAGTGAATGATCCTGCGGAAGATGTGAATGGAGATAATTTTTGGAATGCAGCAGACTGCCAAGGTGATTCAGGATTGACCGGGCCAACAGGACCTTCCGGCATACAAGGAATTCAAGGTGTTGCCGGACCAACCGGTCCACAAGGTTCGGGGATTGATAGCATCATTAATAACAGCGACGGAACACTAACTATTTATTACAACTCGTCTTCAACAATTACTGATACCCTGACAGGCCCTGCAGGTCCGCAAGGCCCAATTGGTGATGGCATCGTCAGTATTATCGATAATGGCGACGGCACGCTCACTATAAATTACGGAGCAAGCGGAACAATTATCACAGGTAGTCTTATGGGACCACCCGGGCCAATTGGTTTAACCGGTCCATCAGGAGCACAAGGTCCTTCTGGACCCGTAGGTCCAACTGGGGATGGAATTAATACAATTGTTGACAATGGAAATGGAACCTTCACGATCAATTATGGTAGTGGTAATACATTCTTGACTTCAGATTTTACTGGCCCGACAGGTCCTGCAGGTTCGGTTGGTGCAACTGGTGCAGTAGGTCCTACGGGTGCGCAAGGTCCTGCCGGAGCGATTGGTGCTCCTGGTTCTGTTGGTCCGACAGGACCCACTGGTCCTAGTGGATTAACGGGAGGTACTGGAGCAGTTGGACCAACGGGTAACAATGGAGCTACAGGACCATCCGGACTTACTGGATCAACCGGAGCTGCTGGTGCTATGGGATCAACAGGTCCTACAGGATTAACAGGGACAACCGGTTCAATAGGTCCAACTGGGTTAACTGGATTGACAGGTGCATCCGGACCAACCGGAAATACAGGTGCAACCGGAAGTATTGGTTCAACTGGTCCTGCCGGACCAACAGGAGTTACAGGCGCAGTTGGTGATCGTTATGCAACAACTTCGGCGAACACGCTGACAATTGCTTGTTCAGGTACTATTAACTTTTTTGTAGCGACAGGACTTGCGTATAGTGCTGGACAATCGGTCATTATTGCCAATAGCGTTACGAATCTGATGATAGGTACTGTAGTGAGCTACACTTCGGGAACAGGAGCGATATCTGTTAATCTTGGAGCAGGATGCACAGGAAGCGGAACTTTTTCATCATGGTCAGTGAATCTAAATGGCGCACCCGGACCTGCTGGTGCTACTGGACCTACAGGAGCTAGTGTAACTGGACCAACCGGCCCAACTGGTTCTACTGGAACAGTTGGATCTACAGGAAGTGCGGGCGCAACTGGTGCTACTGGTTTGGCTGGTGCTACAGGAGCAACTGGATCTTCAGGTGCAATGGGACCGTCAGGAGCAACCGGAGCGACTGGCGTAGCTGGTGCGTCCGGACCAAGCGGTGCTAACGGAGCGACCGGGCTTGCTGGTGCAACTGGTTCTGCTGGCCCAACTGGGGCGACAGGCGCAACTGGCCCACTAGTAGCTGGTATCTACGGTCAAACTTTGTACAACAATGGTGGATCATGGATTGCAACCAGCACGATTTACAATGATGTGACTAATTCACGAGTTGGTATCGGAACTACACCGTCGTATCCTTTGCATGTTTCTTCATCTGAGCAAGTAATTGGATATGTTAGCGGAGGTGATGTAAACTACGCGGGATTTTATCTCAACGCCACCAATGCTGGTGCTACAGCGATTTACGGTTACAATCGTCTTTTTACACTGCGAGCATATACAGGTCTTAACGCCAGTGACGATTGGTTACTCAGCGTTGGAACATACGGTTCAGTATTGTATGGTAAATCCAGTAACGGTTTTGTAGGAGTAAATAACAACGGACCAACTGAACAACTCCATGTGTTGGGTACTGCTGCAACAATGCATCGCGTGATGATGGAAAATTCAAGTACAAGTGGAGCTGCAGGCGTTGTCTCTAAAGGACCTACGGGTCCACTGGATGTTTTTGAAATGACGCATTACGGAACGGGTTACGGTGGAACAACAGCAGGCGGGATTGCACTCGCCAATCTGTCGCTATTGCAAGCTGGATCAAGCGCGGGTGCGATGATGATTCAAACCGTGAGCACCAATCCAATTTATTTTGCAACGGCAAATGCGCTGCAAATGACATTAACTACCGGAGGTGATCTGGGAATCGGACTTACAACGCCATCACAACGTGTGCACATCAAAGAAGATGCCGACACTCAAGTGGGATTGGTTATTGAGAATGATCATACGGGTACAAGTTCAGGAGAACGAATTTACTTCGACAACGAAGAAGGTTCTCTTGCGGGAATAGCCACGGCCGATGCATCCTCAACTTCGCCAGGCGCAATGACATTCTTCAACAACAGGAATCTTGGGCATCTGCGATTTACTACTGCAGGTATTGTAAGAATGTACGTCGCTACTTCTGGTTTTGTTGGGATAGGAACTTCTTTTCTCACACCAGCCGGCATGCTTCATGTACGAGGTGCAGAATGGAGCTCCAGTCCGGTCATTGTTGAAGCGACAACAATTGGAAATGTTGGACCTTCAATACGGTTCTCCGGGGCATCGCATATTTATGATATTATTGGTGCGACAAGTACGGGAGCATCAACGGGTGCAGATTACTTCGCGGTCTGGGATAACACCGCCGGAGCTTATCGGTTTGTAATAAACGGAAATGGAACAGTTGGAATCGGAATGACGGTTCCGCAAGCTGGTGTGAAACTGGATGTATATGAGAGTACGCTTGCCTATTGCGCTTATTTCAGAAATATCGTAGCGGGCGGTTATGGGTTGTTCTCAGATGCGGATGCAAATTCAGGATCGGGGTATGGTGTGCGTGCAGTTGGTGGTTACATGGGAGGTTATCTTGATGCTAATGCCCCATCCTATACAGGTACTATTTACGGAGCCTATGCATACGCACACGGTACAGGAGGAAGCGGAACGCGGTACGGAATTTATGGATTCGCTACCGGCGGAACGACCAACTACGGTGGTTACTTCAACGGAAACGTAAACGTAACAGGTGTGCTTACTAAAGGTTCAGGAACTTTCCGAATCGACCACCCTCAAGATCCTGAGAACAAATACCTCGTTCATAGTTTCGTTGAAAGCCCCGACATGATGAACGTGTACAATGGAAATATTGTAACAGATTCTACCGGAACAGCAATTGTGATGTTGCCTTCCTATTTTGAAGCTGAGAATGTTGATTTCAAATATCAACTCACTGTTATCGGTCAGTTTGCACAAGCAATTGTTGGCGAAGAAATTCAGAACAATCAATTTGTCATCAAGACCGACAAACCGGGAGTGAAAGTTAGTTGGCAGGTGACTGGTGTACGTAACGATAAATTCGCACAAGCACATCCTGTAATTCCTGAAGAGGAAAAACCTGCTGAGGACAAAGGAAAGTACCTCCATCCGGAATTGTATGGATTGCCGGCATCAGAGGGAATTAATCCTCCTCCTACAGTTGAAGCTCCGGATGCCGGAAACGGAAGTGTTGAAGGCGAACAAAAACAACAGGCGCAGCCTGCACAAAATAATCCTGCACCTGTACAACTCGCACCAGTACAGCAGAAGGAAGTAGTTCAACCGAAGAAATAATTTGAACGACATGAACACAATGAAACGAACTATTTTTCTCACTCTCGCTTTTGCAAGCACTCTCGCTGGAGAAATGCACGCGCAGGCTGTGGGATCAATCGATCAGGTTCTTATCGGCTCAAGTGGTAATTATTCGACCAACGGAAATCTTTCGATTTCTTCTTCAACAGGAGAATGCATTGTTCCTACTGTTCAAAGCGGACCTTTCATTCTCACACAAGGATTTCAACAGCCGTCTCCGAACGGAACGCTTTCGTTAAATACAACTTTAGCGTATACGGATGCTACATGTCTCGGTTCTAATAATGGTGTCGCATCCGCATCTGCTACCGG
>CAZBYM010000317.1:0-5337 GCA_964495745.1 uncultured Chryseobacterium sp.
GAGAAAGTGCAGCAATCATATCGGCAGCATCAGCAAGAACTTTCACTTGTAACATCGAATAAATTCCCCACGCGCTCATGAATTGTGTTCCGTTCAGAATAGCAAGGCCTTCTTTCGCTTTAAGTTTTACCGGAGTAAGATTAAACTCAGCAAGAACTTCTGCAGCAGGACGAATAGTTCCGTAATGATTCACTTCACCTTTTCCGATCATTGGCAACGCAAGATGCGCCAGAGGAGCAAGATCCCCGGACGCACCAAGCGAACCTTGATCATACACAACAGGAAGAATATGATTGTTCCAAAGCGAAACGAGCATGTTCACCGTTTCAAGTTGAACGCCGGAATGTCCGTGAATGAGTCCTTGAATTTTGAAAAGAATCATGAGACGCACTACATCAACAGGAACCGGATCACCGGTTCCGCATGCATGTGACATAACGAGATTGACTTGCAGTTGTCCGAGTTGTTCATCAGAAACGCGTGTGTTTTTCAAATCACCAAAACCTGTGTTCACTCCGTAGATTGGATTCTTTGCTTTCGCGATGATCTGTGTAAGTTTTTCGTGTGAAGTTTTCAGTCGCGATTGCGCATCAGCGGAAAGTGAAAGTTGCGGGAGCTCGCGCAGGGCTTTGCGGATGTTGGGGAGAGTGAGTGGCTTGGTTGGACAGAGTTCCATTCCTTAAGTTTTTTTACCACTTAGACACTTAGCAAACTTTAGTCTTCACTTAGCTTTTCCCTATGTGAAACCTAAGTTGTCTAAGTTCCTAAGTGGTTAATATTTTTAACACATCATTAAAGTTCAGCACTTGCTGCTCTCCTGACTGCATATTCTTCAACGTAATCGTATTCATACTTCGCTCGTTCTCTCCAACAATAGCCACAAAAGGAATTTTTTTATCATCCGCATACTTGAACTGCTTGCCCATTTTTACCGGATCAAGATAAATTTCTGCAGCGACTCCTGCATCGCGCACTTGCTTGAGTAATTTCAGTGAATGCTTTTCATCTTCACCACCGAAATTCGCGAACAAAACACGTGTTCCTTCTTTTGCGGTTACGTCTTCAGGATAACCCACTTCGTTGAGCACATCGAAAATGCGATCGATTCCGAAGGAGATTCCTACGCCGGACATGTTTGGAAGACCAAATATTCCTGTGAGATCGTCGTAACGTCCACCACCGCAAATGGAGCTGGTGAATGTTGAATTAGATTTCGAACGATCAACTTCGACCTCGAATATTGCACCCGTATAGTAATTTAATCCTCGTGCTAAAATCAAACTAAAAACAAGATTCGGTCTCCGACCACCATCAGCAATCCGAGCAAGATGGTTAAATATTTGTTGAACTTCAGAGGATCCCATTCGGCCAATTTCTATATCGACAAAAAGCTCATTTAGTTTTTCAAAAGTATAGTTGGAGTCCCCTGCCTTAAATTTATCAACGCAATCATTTGCTACCGAAACGAAGTGCTTTAATTTATCTATAGAATTTGGAGAGAATCCTCTATCCGCGAATTCTTCAAATATTTCATCTCCAATCTTGTCGTATTTGTCAAGAGTAACAGCAACCTCAACAATACGCTCCGGTACTCCAGCGTACTCTGCAATACCTGCAATAACCTTTCTATTACTGATTCGAATTATTACTGGCACAGCAAATCGAATGAAGGCCTCATCAATAATTTGAACCAACTCGACTTCATTAATCAAAGAAGCGCTTCCTATAACATCTGCATCACACTGAAAAAATTCACGGTATCGGCCTTTCTGCGGACGATCTGCACGCCATACAGGTTGTATCTGGTAGCGTTTGAAAGGGAATGAAATTTCGTTTTGGTGTTGGACGACGTACCGGGCGAATGGGACAGTGAGGTCATAGCGGAGAGCTTTTTCGGAAATTTCTGTGACCAAATCTTTTGCATCTCCATCGATAAGACCTTCTCGGTCCATTACGGATTTAAAAATCTCATACAGACCCTCAACCAAGATTTTAGACTCTTCAGGGGTTAGTTTTATTTTTTTGGCTATCCCGTCAACCTCTTTATATTCAGTCCAATCTATTTCAGGTGGAGCAACTTCCGAGGTGAAATTTCCGGAATTGAGAATCTTAAAAATCAATTTATCTCCTTCTTCACCATACTTTCCCATCAATGTCTCAAGATTCTCCATCGCCGGCGTTTCAATAGGCTGGTACCCGTACTTTTTGAAAACAGAACGGATGGTATCGAAGATGAAATTTCTCCGCATCATTTCGTCGGGAGAGAAATCGCGAGTGCCTTTTGGAGTGGATGGTTTTTGTGCCATAAATTGTGATTGCGAAGGTAGGGAATTCCGTTGGGCGCAACTAGGGTTTTGCAGCAGATTGCGCTGATTTCGCAGATGGCTATTTGCTACTAATTTTTATTGATTGATTCCGCTATGCGGTATGATTCGCGCATAAGGTTAGCCACAGATTTAGTCATTAACAAATCAGCTTGGATTTCGCTTCGGGTGCGGCCGGTTGTGTTACTTTTATTTAATTGACTCCAGCGTTGTCTTGGTAACTCCAAATATGTTCGTCACTTCCGTCTGAACAACACCGTATTCACTGCTAAACCAAACAGAGCAGTAATGCAGATCAGTTTCTTCTTTATCGCCCATCATTTTATGCTTTCGCTTCATGTGACTTGAAATCTTATAATCAATCCGCAATGTTGGAATTTTACCAACCGGTGAGATGATAGTATCACGTTCCATCACTTTTCGGTTGTAATAGAAATTATCCAGTTCCCAGAAATCTCCTTTCAGCGACATTTTTTTGTAGGCGTGGGCCGTGTGCAATGTATCTCCGACCTTCATGTTGTATGGAAAAACAAGGCTGTCGCTGAATTCTGCAATTGATGCACCGGATAATGCCTGCTGATCTGGACGCATTCCGATCGAAACATCCGTTGCCCAATGGTTGTTATCATAGTAAATCTTCGTCCACGATGCTTCCGAAACCTTGCCGCCATCGACCTGAGTCACTTTGATGTTGAGCGTCGTAACATCACCATTCTTGATTTCCGATATTACTTCATCACGCGTTTTAAGAATTATTCCCGCGGGAGAAATATAAGTGAACTGAATCACCGCCCCTTTTTTGTATTTAGTTTCTGGATGAGCCACGAAAATAATTGACGAGCAAAGCACAACAGGAAGTATCAAAATCAACCAAGGCTTCATGACCGTGTTATTTGGAATTAAGCGTCAACTTTGTTGCGAGAGAAATCGCGAGTAACTTTTGGAGTGGATGGTTTTTGTGCCATAAATGAGTGGCTAAAGGTAAGGAATAGGCGCGAGACAAGTGACGGATTCGGCGGTGGTTGTTAACGTCATTGCGAGGCACGAAGCAATCTCCTGCTAAAGACGGGAGATCGCTTCGTGCCTCGCGATGACTCCATGAAGAGCGTTTATTACTTCACCGCCACCACAACCATCTTCCCAATCCCATACTTCGGATCCTGCTCCATTTTGATGACACCGTACTCGTGACTAAACCACTCCGTTGCATTCAAATCCTGAGTAGTAGTTGAACCACCGAGCTGGCCATATGAAGTAGTGGTCGATTTCGAAATTTTGTAAGTGATCTTGAAGGCCGGAATCGAAGTTCCAAGAAGAGTTAGAGTTTCAAACGCAACAACTTTCCGTCTATAATAAAACGCTTTGTTTTCTGTACTCATTCCTTCTGAAAATGCAGATGTTTTCAACCAAGCCGTATTTAGAGTATCGCCAATCTTCATGCTAAACGGATAAACAAGACTATCACTTTCACTTTCATATTTGCCATCACCGGTTTTCGGTTGATCAAGTGTGATGTACATATCGTTCAACGGATCAACACACCAATTGAGTGAGTCACAGAAATATCTCAGCTTATAAGCAACAACGAACTTGTCTTTATCATCGTGTAAGTTGCTAATCGCTGTGATAGTCGTTGTTCCGTTAACTACAGAAACAGATTCGATAGTGTTGACTGCTTTTCGTGTGGCACCGCTGATATACGTAATCTGAAAAGTAATAGTGTTGCCGTCATGGAAGTAAAGTTCTGGACGGACTTTTTCCTTTCCAGTGAATGCAGCTGACACAAGAAAAAGTGACAGACAAAGGGAAAATAAAAACTGGGATCTGCTTTTCATGTTAGCGATTTCTTATTTGTAACTCTCCATAATAATCCGTGAATTTCCTTTTCCAAAACGGTATTCACTCATGACGACTCCAATAGACGGATTAAACCATTCGATCATGACATAGCTGTACGAGTCGTCATTGTTACCGTACACTTCAAAATCGGACACTGCTCTTGTTGAAATTGTATTCTCGATTCTGAATGCCTCAGTTTTTCCGAATGGCGTTGAGATTGTATCAAGCGAAATTACTTTACGATTTTTAATTGTCATGTACAAGGAAGAACTTCCTCCCTTTGTGATTGTTTTCTTTAATGCAGCTCCGCTCTTCAATGTGTCGCCGGCTTTCATTCCAAGCGGATAGACAATACTGTCGCCCAGAGTTTCTTCTCTATATTCCGGACTTTCATCAATGCTGTTGTAACACCAATTTGTGGTGTGCGCATAAAAGCAAACAGAATCGCATGCATATTCCATACGATACGATTGCGAAACTTTATTATTCTTACCGTAATGTGAAAGAGTTGCTAAAATTTTCGATTGAGATCCAGTCGCTACCACAGACTTTATCGTCAACGTGGCCGGTGAACGTTTCGAACCTTCTTCATCCGATTTTTGGGTAATGAGCAACCGAATCACATTTCCTTCTTTCAGAAAAGGTTCCGGCCGCTGAAGTGGTGTTTCTCCAACCAGAACAGAAACAGAAAGTGCAATTCCGGCAAGAAGTTTCATTATTATCTATTGCCCTTTGGTAAATTTCGTCAGCTCCTGGTAACCCTGAAGTTTACCGTCTTTGTACGTTTCAGAACGAACAGAGCCCACTTTGAAACTGAACCACTCGGTTGTTTGCTGTGGTGGAACCGGGAATGACATGGTTGCAACTCTAGTCGAACCTTCAACTGTTGAAGTAATCTTGTAACACAAAAAAGTTCCTGCAGGAGTTGTTTTGTTCTCAATGGCCTCGCATTTACGATCCTTGATGTTTATTTTGGTTACACTTCCCATCGGACTTCCCTTTGACTTCATGGTCATCGTCATCGTTCCACCAGGAAGCGATTGTCCTGCAACCATTACTACAGGATAATCCAAATGATCTGCTTCAATAGTAATCTCTGCATCTTTTGCATTTCCACCCATCGCACTTTGTTGCTGCGATGCCAAAGCTTTTAAGTCCATTCGGAAAGAAGTTC